>JBMUAP010000590.1:0-2387 GCA_049454155.1 Blastocatellia bacterium | reverse complement strand
CTTGATGAGTCTTGAGACACGGAAAACCTCCCTTCACCCTCGACACTAAACTATTAGGGGTCAGTGTCTCAACTGATATTGGCACAGAGGGCTGCGGGCGAGGCCGTCAGCCGCTCATCCGCCTGGGGTTGCCCGCGACGGCTGTAGCTGTTGACCCACGCCTTCTGCGTGAAGTCGGTCACATAGGCGGCGTTTGACCACTGGTGACCGTCCTGCGAGACCTCGCCATTGCAGAAGAGGTTGTCGAGAATGACCGTCTCGCGAGCCAGTTTATGGGCATTCGGAGTCACCTCCTCGCCGAAGAGCGTCAAACTCGAATCTCCATTTCCTTTGCCAAGATCGCCCAGCACCTGATCGTAGGTCCGATTCTCACGGTTGATGTAGAGAACGTGCTTGATCTTCGGGAAGACCTCGCGGACGATCCGGTCTGCATGCGCTTGATCGATCCGGGCCTTGGGGTTCGGAAAGTTGGCGCGAACTTGTGCCGTGTACTCAGCCAGCCGTGCCCGATCGGGCACTTCGATGACCGACAGGACCCCTTCGAGCTGCGAACCAACGTAGTCGTAGGGTTTCGTCGGATCCGGCGAAGCAATCTTGTACTCGGTCGACGCCGGGAAGTTGCCGCGCAACTTGAGCCCGCCTTTTCCAGTCCCGACGAGCAACCGTTTTCCATCCGGTGTGACGGCGACGGAGCTGGGATACCAGCCGGTTGGAATGAATCCGAGAACGGTCGATTGACGGGAATCGCTGATCTCGATCATGGCGACATTGTTATTGCCGGCATTGGCGACGAAGAGCTTGCGTCCATCCGCCGTGATCGCCAACGAGATCGGGGAGGATCCGACAGGGGCCTCACGGTCGAGCGAGGTCCGGATCGTCTCGATCACCTTTCCTCCGCGCAGCACACTGATGCTGTTCGATCCGGAATTGGCAACGAAGAGTCGTCCATCCCGGCTCCAGGCGAGGTCGTTTGGATGGCTCCCGACCTTGACACGCGAGCTCTCCTTCAGGGTTGCCGCCGAGAGAAGGCTGACCGACTCCTCTCCCCAGTTCGAGACCGCCAGCGTCCGACCATCTGGGGAGAGTGCCGCCGCGTAGGGGCGATACCCAACCTTGGCGGAGAGGGCATCTTTGAAGTTCTCTCCACTCAGCCGATAGACGGTGTCGTTCTGGATGTTGACCACAAAGAGGGTCCCGTCCGGGCCGAGGGTCACCCCGGCGACGAATCGATCCTTCTCGACCAGCCCCTCGATCGCAACCGATGGCTTCAAGGTGAAGCGGTTCTGGTCTAACCCGATCCGCAGTACGGGATGCTGGAGCGCCTTGAGCACATCCTCAGAAACCCCCCGCTGTTTGGCCAGCCCGCTAAATTGGGAGGTCAGCGGCCCTCCCCCAGACACGAAGATCTCGCCCGTCCGGGGATGCTGTGCCATCCCGGTCCAGTCCTTGGCGACATTGATCGTTTCCACCAGCTTGGCCGACCCGATGTCGATCAGATTGACGCTGTGATCGTGCCATCCCGCCGTGTTGACGAGCGCCTGCTGCCCGTCTGGAGTGACGATGATCCGCATCGCCATGTCTCCCGGCAGCGCGATGTGACGCCCCGCCGGCGTGATCTGCCATCCGACCGGCAGGATGACTCCCCGTCCGTCTGGACCGGGACCACCCGGGGTCAGGCGCGGTCTGATCTGCTGGTACGCGACACTCGCGCCAGCCGTCAGGACCGCCAGCACCGTCAATGAGATGATGAAAACCTTGCTTCGCATTCTGCCCGCTCCTTTGTTTTGGTCACCTGTAGATCGACCTCGATGGTCACGTGATCCTCCCACAATAATGCTTAAGTCAGCGTCACTTCCGGCTTAAATCTCTGTTAATTCCGACCCCATTCCGGCGGGCGTCTGGCGACTCCTCAGGATCGGAAACGCAACAATGCGATCAGACATTTCCATTTCGGCACTGGCGCAACCCGTCAAAGAGAACGCCCAGGACAGGTGCCCGGGCGTTCAAACTTCGATCAGTCAATTTGTGCGGTTACTTCCCGTCGACAGAGTAGGCGAGGAGGGCATTGCCCGGAGACCCAAAGATGCGGCCATACCCGGAGTTGATGTAGACGATCCCGTTGACGATCACCGGGCCCCCGGCATCGATCGTGCCTCCCTTGGCCGTGCGGCCGTTGACCGCCTCCCAGGGCTGCGCCGCCGTGTCGGTCTCCCAGACAATCCGTCCATCCTCAGCTGCGTAGGCCCGCAGCCACCCATCGGTCGTTCCGGAGAAGATCACCCCGGGGATCGACGAGGCCGCCGCCGATTGCGCGTTGGTACAGCGCGCCGTGCCCCACGAGCACTTGACGGCCGGGGCCGGTGTGTTCCAGACCTGCTCACCAGTAT
>JBMUAP010000589.1:0-2397 GCA_049454155.1 Blastocatellia bacterium | reverse complement strand
CCGCGGTCCAGATAAGCCGAGAGTCCGAGCATGTCGTCGACCAGATCGGTGACGACCACCTCGCGCGTGCGGCGGTCCCCTTCGAGCAGCCGCACCGTCACGCGGTCTCCCTGGCGCGCGTCGAGAATCTCGGCCAGCTTTTGGCTGAGCAGGAGGCCCTCCGGCGGGGGACGGTGGACAGCTTGCCCGGTGTCGATGATGCGGCGCAGCTCTCCCGCCCGTTCGACCCCTTGCAGGGCGACCTGGCGATGGCGCGGACCGTGGACCATCTCGACGGCGACCGAGCGAAATGGCTCGACCAGCAGCACTCCGGGAGTCCGTTCCAGTTCGAGCCGGGCCCCAGGCTCGCGCGGCCCATTGAAGAAGAGGGTCGCGTCCTCGCGGAAGACTTGGCGGAACTGGACCTCGATCAGGTGGTCGATCGCGTCGAAGAAGTAGAAGCCGATGAAGAGGATGGCGACCGCAAGGGCGATCCCAATCACCGTCCCGCCAGACTTGACTGGCGTCCGTTCGAGATTGCGCAGGATGATGCGCGTCGTCAGTGGCAGCCAGCGCTCAAACCCGAGCCGTTCGAGGATCCCCGCCTGGAAGCGGGCCGGCGGGATGGGGCGCATCGCCTCGGCGGGGGGCAGCGCCACCGCTCGGCGGACCGCACCGAGCGCTCCCAGAACCGTGGCACCGCCGCTGATCCCGATCGCCAGGAGGAGCGTCGTCGGATCGACCCGGTAGGTCAGCACCGGAAACCGGAAGAACTCAGCGTAGAGACCCGCCAGCGACCGGCCCCAGATCCAGCCCAACCCGATTCCGATCCCGACGCCACCTCCGACGATCAGCAGGGATAACTTGAGGAAGTGGCTGCCGATGGCAGCGTTGCCGAAGCCGAAGGCCTTGAGCACTCCGATCTGCTCCCGTTGCGTCATGACCAGACGCGAGAGGACGAGGTTGAGCAGGAAGGCGGTCACCGCCAGGAAGATCGCCGGAATGTAGGTCCCGAAGACGCGCAGCTCGTCGAGCTCATTGGAGATGAAGCGGTGGGAGGTCTGCTCCTCGCGGGCGACCGCGCCGAACCCGCCGTAGCGTGCCAGCAGCCGGTCGACCTCCGTCTGGACCGACGCTGCATTGGCACCCGGACCAAGCACCAGCGTCACGTCGTTGAAGGCTCCGACCATGTTGACGATCGGCGCGACCGTCTCCCGGCTCATCCAGAGCACACCGAACCGCTTTGGGTCCGGGAAGAGGTCCCCCGGACGGATCTCGTAGATGTACTCGGGTGAGAGCGCGACTCCGACGATCGTCAGTTGTCGCCGGCGGCCATTGATGACGGCCGACAGCCGGTCGCCCGGTCGCAGCTGGTTGGCCTCGGCAAAGGCACCGCTGACGATCACCTCGTCGTGCCCCTCGCGGCCAAGGTGGCGCCCCGCGAGCAGGTGCAGCCCGTTGATCATCTCTTCCGGCGCACCAGTCGGAACCGAGACCAACCGTCCCGTGCCCGGTTCATCCAGTCCGGGCAGGTCGATCGTCACGTCAGCGACGATCCGCGTCTGCCAAGCCGTCACCCCCGGGATCTCTCCGATCCGTGCCGCCGCCGCTTCCGGTGCCCGCTTGAGCGACGCGAAGAGATCGCCAAACCGGTAGAGCCGGTAATACTCTTCGCGTGAATCGAGCAGGGCCCGCCACGTCCCGCTCATCGCGACGTAGGACATGACGCCACACGCCATGACGACGATGATCGCCGCGACCTGCCCCCGCAGGTGCGACACATCCCGCCAAAGTTTCCGGTCCAATCCACGCAAAGCGGTCTCTCCACCTCTACCAAGCCAGTTCGGCGGGCGATCGCCGGACCGCGTTGGCCTCGATCTCGAGGATCGTCCCACTGCCAATGCGGATCACCCGGTCGGCCATGGCCCCGATCGAGGCGTTGTGCGTGATGATCACCGTCGTCGTCCCGAGCTCACGGTTGACCCGGTCGAGGACTTCAAGCACGCGTTTGCCAGTGGCAAAGTCGAGCGCCCCGGTCGGCTCGTCGCAGAGCAGCACCTCGGGTCGCTTGACGATCGCCCGCGCGATCGCGACCCGTTGCTGCTCGCCCCCGGAGAGCTGCGCCGGGAAGTGGTGCAACCGATCTCCCAGCCCGACCCGCTCCAAGGCCTCCCGCGCCGTCATCGGATTCGGCGCAATCTCGGTCACCAGGGCGACATTCTCC
Source organism: Blastocatellia bacterium (assembly GCA_049454155.1). Classification (GTDB taxonomy): domain Bacteria; phylum Acidobacteriota; class Blastocatellia; order RBC074; family RBC074; genus CAIOZW01. The sequence continues at coordinate 194 of JBMUAP010000589.1, read as the reverse complement.
AGTGCCGTCAGGCTGGGAATCAGATTGTAGAACTGGAAGACGAATCCGACGTGCTCCCGCCGGAACTGCGTCAACTCCCGCTCCCCCGCGCCTGTCAACAGATGGTCTCGGAAACGGACTTCTCCCCGCGTCGGCGTGTCGAGCCCCCCCAGAATGTTGAGCAACGTCGACTTCCCCCCACCTGACGGGCCAAG
>JBMUAP010000588.1:0-2398 GCA_049454155.1 Blastocatellia bacterium | reverse complement strand
CATCGCGGCCGCCAACCCGCGTCAGCTCACCATCCTGCAGGACCCGCAGGAGGCTGACCTGCGCTGAGAGGCTCATCTCGCCGATCTCGTCGAGGAAGAGCGTCCCCCCGCTCGCCTCCTCGAAGCGGCCGATTCGACGTGCACGCGCATCGGTGAAGGCACCCCGCTCGTGCCCAAAAAGTTCCGTCTCGAGCAGCCCCTGGGGAATTGCTCCGCAATTGATCTTGATGAAGGGGCGCGCGGCACGCCGCGAGTTGAACTGGATCAGGCTGGCGATCAGCTCCTTCCCCGTGCCCGACTCTCCCTGAAGCAGGACGGTGGTCTCACTGTCGGCGACGGAGAGCGCCATATCGATCGCCCGCCGCAGCTTCGGCGAAGAGCCGATGATCCGTTCCCCAGCCCGTGCATCGTTGAGCTGCCGCTTGAGGCGGATCACCTCGGCGGCAAGGCGGTCCTTCTCCAGGGCGAGGGCCAGCTGGTTGGCGAGCCCCCCGAGGAGCTGCACGTGGTACTCACTCAGTTTGGCCGGATGGGCATACCAAACCACGGCGAGAATGCCGAGCACCTTCTCCTTGACCGTCACGGGAACGATGAGGGCCGTCTTCCCCTGGATGACGTGCGAGAAGAGATAGCGGGCAATGGCCGATTGGCGGGGATGGTCGAGCCGGAGGGGACGCCGATGGGTGATCACCTCTTGGATCGCTTCGTGTTCGGGCAGGCGAATGCTTCGCGCGACACGATAACGTGCCTCGATCGATTTGCGCAGATCGAAGCCCCGGCGCGCCCGCAGCTCGCCGAAGTGGAGCAGCTCTCCTCCCCCATCGAGAATCGCCAAGCATCCATAATCGGCCTGGAGCAGCTCGAGGGCCCGGTCGGTGACGAAGTCGCCAATCTCGCCGACATCGGTGCGGCTGCTGATCTCGTTGGAGAGATCGAGCAACAGCTTGGTCAGCTCGACCTCCCGCTCCTTCTCCTCGTAGATCTGGGTGAACTGCAGCCCGATCGAGATCTGGCTGGCGAGCCACTCGACCAAGCGGATCTCGCTCTGGCTCCAGGAGTGTGGCTCGTGGCAATAATGGAGTCCCAACACCCCGAGCAGTTGGTCGCGAAAGATGAATGGCGAGACGAGGACGGCACGGGTTCCAATCAGTTGGAGCGTCGTGCGCACCCAGAGGGGAATCCGCGCGGCGCGGCTGTCGTCGACGGAGAAGTGGCGTGCCTGGGGCAAATACCGTTGGATCGTCTCGAGGGGAACCAGCTTGGCGGGGATGTTGAGCCCCAACCCCGAAGTCAACGACTCATCCCCGAGGTATTCGTGACTGACGCGGTAGCCCCCCTCGTCGGTGGGGGTGATGATATTGCAGCGGTCGACCCCCAGCCGGCGTCCGATCTCGTTGACGGCCGTTTGGAGAAAGCGGTCAATGTCGAGTAGACCCGCGGCGTCTGGTTGCAGATGTTGCAGAATCGAGTGCCGCGCCTCGACCAAGGCCAGCAGATTTCCCTCGACCCCTGGTTCCTCCCGATCTTCCCGTCTCTCCATCTACTCTATACTCCACGGCTAGACTGGGATCGACGTCACCGACCCGTAATCGTGCGAGAGCACCTTGCCGCCGCGACTCCCCGCTTCTGGCAGCCCGAGCACCTCGTTCCAGGAGTGGCGGATCGGCAGGACCAGCTCCGCAGCGAGTTCCCCCACCGTCATCCCGTCGAGGAAGCGCCGGTCGAACTCCCGAAAACTGTGCGGTGGAATCATCAGGAACTCCCCGCGGTAAGCGTCCCGGGCGGCGAGGAAGTCGACCCCGGCGAGCAGACCGGCGACGGTGATCTCGGGGCCAAAGAAGGTGCTCGGGACGGCGACGACGTGCAGACGGGTCCCGAGCCGCTCGTTGAGCTCTTCCACGGCCTGCCGCAGCATCGGGTAGAAGACCTGCCCGGTCGCCAATGTGCCGTAGATTCGCTGGGCCCGCTCCGGTCCAAAGGTCCCCTTCCCGCGCATCCGTTCGAGTTGGCGCAGCCGCCGACCGTGCGCTTGGAAGAACTGCCGCACCATCCCGACGCCATCTTCGATCTGCGGGTAGGCGTCCTCGTCGGCACCGCTGCCGCGCACAATGCGGTAATGGGATTGGGGAGGGATCGGCCGGCCGGCGCGAATGTAGAATTAGTCCCCGAGGAAGGCGAAGGAGGTGCCGATCTCGCGGCGGAGCCGTTCCTGGATCGGCGTCACCAGGTCGATGATCTCACCACAATACTCGTCCGTCACCGGCACCAGTCGATGACGGTACTTGTGTCGTTCGGTGATTCCGAGGGGAACGATCGCCGTCGAGACGACGCCGGGGTGCATCGCCGCCAGATCCGTGATCGTCTTGATCAACTGCTCTCCATCGTTGAGCGTCGGGCC
>JBMUAP010000587.1:0-2418 GCA_049454155.1 Blastocatellia bacterium | reverse complement strand
ATGGGATTCTGGCGGCCAATGATTTTGACCCGGCCAGTCCGCTCTCTGCGGCAGCTTTTGCCGAGTGGCGAGAGGGAGTTGCCAACCGGAGAGACGAGGTCCAGCTGGAGAGGGAGAGGCTCCGCCTGACGACGTCGACCGTTTTGGCCTCCCCTGCGGGCAGGGTCTGGCAAGCGTCGCTCTTGGTCAGGCGACAGGATTGGCATCCTGTCGCCCTCTCCCTTAGCGTTGGAACACTCGAGGCTCCGACCGTCTTTGCTTTTCGGGAGCTGGCGTATGAGGTGGTCCCACTCGAAGCGCTGACCGTCTTTGCGGAGGGGATCCCTCCCGCTCCGTCGGATGGACCTGCTACGAGTGTTGGGAGGGAAGATGGGGAGAAGGGCGAAGGCGTCAGCGCCGGCGGAGTGGCAAAGGCCCTGCTGCCGAGTCCGGAGGCCTTGCGGAATGCCGAGGTGACGGCCCTCTTCGCGCTCCACCAGATGCGGGCGGACCTCGGAGAGCAGATTGAGATCTCGCGAACGGAGCGCCAGATTCTGGTGACGGGGGTGGTGCAAAGCAGTGGGCGGCGCGACGAACTGATCGATGCCCTGCGCGACCTTCCATTGGTGCGGGCCGAGATCCAGACACTTGACGAGGCGCTCGCCTCTCTCCCCAAGGCGACTCCGAAGGCACCGACCTCCCCGGCTGACCCTCAAGTGGTGTTGACAGAATCGGAGATCGACGTCGCGAGCGGGGAGGAGCGCGGAGATCTACGCCCGCCCATCCTCCAGCAGCGGTTGACCGATCTGCTCCGTGCAGGAGGCGGAGGGCGGGAGGCCGATCCGCAGCAGGCGACACGCTGGATCGCCCAGTCTTTTACGGCGATCGAGGCGGACGCCTCTGGCGCCCTGACCGAGGCGCGCGCCCTTTTTCGTCTCCACGAGAACTACCGGGAGGAGCTGACCCTGCCATTGGCGGGAGGGATCATCGATCCAGTGGCACGACGACGCCTGGAGGAGATGGAGCGCAATCTCCTCTTCCGCCTGCGTCAGCGTTGGCACAGCCTGACGGGCCGGCTTCAGCCGGTGCTGGGTCCATTGCCGGAGAGTGCTCGCGCAACGTCGCTGGCTCCGCCGGCGGTGGAAGGTTCGCGGCGAGACCAGATCTTCCGCCTCTTCAATGCCTTTGGGCGGTCGAGCCGGTTGACTGATCGCCTGATGGTCGCTTCCGACGCATCTGTTTTTCAAAGCGTTGCCGAGGGGCTCCTCGTCGAGCTGGCGATGATCGAATGGATGCTCGACCGTTTAGAAATCGATTGACCTATCTGTCAGGTGAGGCCCCCCTTTCTCCATCGCTGGTTGGCCCGCCTTGATTCTTCTTTCTTTGGCACAGGAGTCATTTCCCCATGAAGCACCGACTTACACCGCGTGTCTCCCTTCTCTTCTTTCTGTTGTTGACAGGAGTGGGAGGACCGATCTTTGGACAGACTGCTCAAGTGACAGGGCGGATCACCGATGCTGCGGGTGCGGTACTGCCGGCGGCCCAGGTGACGATCACCAATCAGCGGACGGGGCTCATCCGGGAGTCCGTTTCGAATAACGAGGGCAACTACACCTTGCCGTTGTTACCGCCGGGCGAGTACCGGTTGGTCGTGCGCAAGGAGGGCTTCAAGCCGACGGTGCGTCCGAACATCGTTCTTAACCTGGAGCAGGTCGCCCGCTTCGATGTCTCGCTCGAGACGGGGGCGGTGACTGAGACGGTGACGATCACCAGTTCCGGACCGGTTCTCGAACGGGAGACGACCTCGGTTGGGCAAGTGGTCGAGAACAAGACGATCGTCACCCTGCCACTCAACGGACGCAACTATTCGCAGCTGGTCGCGCTGATGCCAGGGGCGACGCCCAATCAAGGCTCACGGGCGACGGATGGCGTCAGCCTCAATGGCAACCGGTCGTTCCAGAATACCTATCTGATCGATGGGGTCGATAACAATAACTATATTTTGGGAGTCGATACCAACTCCACCCAGGCGTTGCGCCCCTCGGTCGACGCCATTCAGGAGTTCAAGGTCGAGAGCGCCAACTACTCCGCCGAGTATGGGCGGTCGGCGGGTGGGATCATCAGCTTGGCGATCAAGTCCGGGACCAACGAGTTTCACGGTTCGGCCTTCGAGTTCTTCCGCAATGACAAGCTCGACGCCAATAACTGGTTTGCGAATCGCGCACGATTGCGCCGTCCACCACTGCGCTACAACCAGTTCGGGGGAACGATCGGTGGGCCTATTCTGCGCAACCGGACCTTCTTCTTCGCCAGTTATCAGGGGACGCGGGACAAGCGATCCCGGACGGCGACGACGACCGTTCCGACACCAGCGATGATCAGCGGCAATTTCGGTTCGATCAATATCTTCGATCCTGCTTCGGTTGCCAGTGGCACGCG
>JBMUAP010000586.1:0-2421 GCA_049454155.1 Blastocatellia bacterium | reverse complement strand
GACGACGATCGTCGGAAATTCGACCCGCGGAAACCGCTCAACCACCAACCGGTTGTATGAAAAGGTTCCCAGCACGACCAACGTCAGGATCAGCATCGTCGCAAAGACGGGCCTCCGCACACAGATCTCCGCCAGCTTTTGCATCGTCGTCTCCTCCTACCTTCCCAGCTCTGCCCCTCTTTTTTGACCCCATCCGGCCTCAGCGATCACGGACGGCAGTTCCCTGCTGCAACCGGTCGAGGTTGCTGGTCGCGAGGCGCTGCCCTGACTGGACCCCCTCGACGACCTCGACCATATCTCCCTCGATTGCCCCCATCCGCACCACCTGCTCGACCGCCTTGCCATCGACCAGCAGGAAGACCTTCGAAAGCCCAGCCATCGTCGCCACCCCCACGCGCGGCACCATCACCACCGGCGCGGCCTCGACCGTCGTTAAATCTGCCCGCGCAAACATTCCGGGTCGGAGCAGTGTTCTCGGGTTGGCCACCTCGGCCTCGACCGTCAGCGAGCGGGTCTGCTCATTGAGCGCCGCCCCAATCCGCACGACCCGACCCGTGAAGACCTCCCCGGGATGTGCCTCAACCCGCAGCCGCATCGACTGGCCAACCCGCACTTTCGCCGCCGCATGCTCCGGGATATCGGCCCGCAACCGCAGCGGATGGAGTCGGACCAACGAGACAATCCGCCCTCCCCCCGGCAAGTACGTTCCCTTCGCGACGAACTTCTCTTTGACTGCCCCCGTGATCGGCGCCCGCACCACCGTGTCGGTCAGCGCCTTCCGTGCCAAGGCCAATGCCGAGCGCTGCTGCTCCAAGACCGCCAACTGCTGGTTGACCGCGTCGACCGCCGCTTGGTACCGCGCCTGCGCCAACCCCTGGTTGATCCGGGCTTGGTCGTACATCGATCGCGAGATGTCTCCCTTCTCGATCAACTGCGCCGCGCGATCGAGCTCCATCGTCGCCAGATCGAGCGACCCTTGCGCCACCCTGACCTCGGCGTTCTGCTTCGCCTCGAAAGAGTCGCCCTCCTTCATCCCCAACCTCGCCATCGTCTGCCGCAACCCTGCTTCCGCCTGCTCGATCCGCAACCGCGCATCTCGCTGATCGATCTGCGCAATCTCCTGCCCCGCCGTCACGAAACTCCCAAAATCGACCCGCAATGCGGCGAGCTCCCCCGGCACCTGTGCCCCGATCACCACCTCCTCATCCGCCGCCAACGATCCGACCACCTCCAACCCGCGCGGACGCTGCCGCGTGATCGCCACCGCCGCTGTCACCTCTACCAAGCCTGGCGCTTCCGGTGTCGGTGCCACCTCTTCCCGCGCCGCTACCGCTGGTGCGGGCTCCTCCGTCCGATTCCACGTCCAGAACGCCGCCGCGCCCCCGACGACGATCAAAATCACCCCAACAATCCAACGCCCCCGACTCCCCGCTTCTCCCATGCGATTTCTCATACCCTCCCTCTCTCTCCCACTCTGCTTCCAGATCTCCCCACCCGTCATTTCCCACCTTCCCCCTGGTCCTGATGATTCAACATCGAGGCCAGAAAGATCTCCGTAAACCGCTTCGCCGCCTCCCGGTTGTCGATCCCAAACTGCTCCCGCGCCTGCCGCGCAAAGATCTTGTTCGCCATCCCGTGATAATCGACCATCCCGACGAACGCCCGCACCGCCGTCATCGCGTCCACCCGCCGATACCGCCCCTCCTCGATCCGCCGCCCAATGAACTCCGCCAACGTCTCGAAGATCCGCGCCACGTGGTTCTGGTAGAAGAGCTCTGACAGCTCATGCCCCTCCAAGGCGCTGTACATCAATAACCGCATCGCCTGCTCATCCTCTTCGTAAAATTGCAGAATTCCGTAGGCGATCGCCTCGAACAAGCCCCGGTCATCCCCAGACTCCAACGCCCCCTCGATCCCCCGTCGCAATGCGGCACAATCCTCCGAACAGGCCTTCCAATCGATGATCGCTGCGTACAACTCCCCCTTCGTCGCAAAATGGCGGAAGATGATCGCCTCCGTCACCCCAACTCCCTGTGCAATCTCCCGCGTCGTCGTTCCCCGAAACCCCTTCGCTGAAAAGAGCCCGACCGCCACCTCGAGGATCTGCTGCCGCCGATCCTCCGCCGCCATCCGTACCGCCCGCTCCCCTCTCTCTCCCTCCATGCGTCTGCTCCCTTCTCTTTGCGAGTAAGCACTCACTTACTATCACATCGTGACAGTATTCACAAGTGATGATCGGAAGGGAGAGGATAGCCCAGGGATTGTGACAAATCTCTGTCGCCAGGATTGCATTTCAATGCCCGAGGACCTCCGAGCCCTTTATGTTCACCCTCGTCCCTACTCCCTCGCCCCTCTCCCCTTTCCCCTAAGGTTTTGCCTTTTGATTTTTTAACGTGCTATGCTGTGCGACTTGTGAATCGT
>JBMUAP010000585.1:0-2425 GCA_049454155.1 Blastocatellia bacterium | reverse complement strand
TGGAGAGCGGCGGAGAGGAGGCGGGGGTTGGCATAGGAGAGTTGCCAGGTGAATTGATGACGAGGGACCTGGGGGATCTGGCGACTGGTGAGGAGGGGGTCCTGGGGGGCCTCGATGACGGTGGCATCGGCGAGGAGGTAGCCGACGGTGAGGCGCCAAGCGGAGGCGAGGCGGAGTTCGGCCTCGGCTTCGAGACCGCGGGAGCGGGTTCGACCGAGGTTGCGGCGTTGGCGGATGATGAGGGAGGGGGTGATCGACTCGGTGACATTGACGACAGGATTGGCGGTTTCGGTCCAGAAGCCGGTCAGACGGACAAGGGTACGGCCGGTGAGGGACCAGGTGGCCCCGGCCTCACCCCCGGTGAGTCGTTCAGAGGTGAGGGCTTGATTGGCGCGGGTGAGGGCATCACCGACGCGGAATTCGCGGTAGAGTTCGTTGAGGGTCGGTGCACGGAAGGCGCGGTAAGCGGATGCCCGGAGCGAGAGGGCTTCCACGGGCCGGAAGAGGAGCGAGAGGCGCGGATTCCAGGCGTCCTCGGTCCGGGGGGCGAAGAAGCGGGGTTGAACGGCGCCGGTGGCGAGGGTGCGTTGCACGATTCCCGCCGAGGAGTCGCGCCAGGTGTCATAGCGGAGGCTGGCGGAGAGTTGCCAGCGGGGCGTGACCGAGACGAGGTCCTGGACGAAGAAGCCGGCGCGGCGTTGGCGACCACCAGCACTATCGAAGCGGATTGGGCGGCCGGCGGCATAGACCAGTTCATTGCTGGTTCCGCGGACGCCGCGAATATCTGCCCCGGCGACGAGCGCGTGGTTTCCGAGACGGGACTGGGACCAGTGAAGAGAGAGGCCCGCATCGCGGGAGGGCACCGCCTGTTGTCGGGTGAGCGTCTCGCTGGCGCGGTTGGCGGCGACAGCGGTGAAGGTTTGGTGGAAGCGCTGCTGGTTGGCGAAGAGGGTCAGCGTCCAGCGGCTTCCGTCAGGCGTTTCGAGATGGCCCCCGGCGGCGAGCGATTCGGTGGCGGTCCGATTTTGCTGCAGACGGGTGCCGTTGTGGCGGTCTTCGTCGAAGAGGGAGCCGCGCAGGAAGAGGGAGGCGGTCTCACGGGGCTGCCAAGTGAAGCGAGGGGCGAGCAGTCTGTGACGGGAGCGGGCCTCCTGGTCGGCGGCGCCACGCAGTGCGGGGGCAAGAAGAAAGTAGCCGTCGGTGGTCAGCCCCTCAGCCGCGAGACTGGCGGTAAAGTTCTTCCAGCGGTGGCCTCCGAAGAGGGTCAGGTCGTGGGTTCCCCGCGTTCCGGTGGTCAGTTCGAGGTCGATGGTTGGGCGGGGGAGGGAACGGGAGAGGACTTGGATGACGCCGCTGAGGGCGTCCGATCCGTAGAGATCGGAGCTTCCGCCACGGACGACCTCGATCTGCTCGACAGCCCGGCGGGGAAGTCGACTCCAGTAGACCCAGCCGCCGAAGGCGTCGTTGAGGGGGACACCGTCGGCGAGGACGAGGGTCCGGCTGGCTCCGGTGGCTCCCACGCCACGGAGGGAGACCCCCTGGGTCGTCGGATTGGCGACGAGGCTGCTTGAGCGGCGGAAGATGCTGAAGCCGGGGACTTGGCGGAGCAGGTCGTCAAAGGTCTGCGCGGCAGCGGAGTTGAGTTCGCGACTGGTGAGGACCGAGACGCTCGCCGGTGCGTCGACAACCCGAGCCTCGCTGCGGGTTGGGGTGATGGTGATGATCTCGGCGACCGTTCCCGGAGTCAGTCGGATCTCGAGCGGCTGTTGGAGAGCCGTGCGGTCGATTGGGCGGCGTTGGGCGGTGAAGCCGCTGGCCTGGACTTGGAGGATCAGGCCGGCGTCCGGGCCGGGATGACCGGGAATCGTGAAGCGGCCTTGACCGTCGGAGGTCGATTCCGCGAGCTTCTGGCCTGCCGCGTCGAGCAGGAGCAGTTGTGCTCCGGCAATGACGCTCCCCTCGGAGTCGAGGACTGTACCGGTGATCGGTGGCGCTCCCTGGGGAGGCAAGGCGGTCACGCCAAGCGGGCAGAGGCAGAGCAGCCAGAGGGCCACCGTCAGCCCCCTCCCGATCCAGCGAGGGTACGTGGGGTGCAGGGACAGATTGTCGAGCGGCATCGTCAACTCTTCTTCCATTACTTCTCTTTCTTCTCCGCAGGGGCGGCCGGGACGGGACGGTCGTTGTGGTGGAGCAGGGCATTGAAGAGCAGGCGGAACTCTCCGTGGTTCTGCCAGCGGTAGCAAGGGTTGGTGGCGAAGAGGAGGACCCGCCCTTTTTCGACCGGGACCTCGACGATCGCTGGGCGCCGGCGGATCTCCCCAATCCCGCGGATGTGTCCGCTGAGGACGGAGGCCTCGGTTCCGGGAAACCGCATCAACACCTGCCCCTGATCCGGTGCGCGGACCGTCAGGAGGGGGCCGTTGGC
>JBMUAP010000584.1:0-2428 GCA_049454155.1 Blastocatellia bacterium | reverse complement strand
CAACCCACTCCCCAATCTTCTTCTCTGTGATCTCTGTGACTCTGTGGTTCTATCATCTCTTCCGTTCTGATGTTGATCGCTGGTTGGCCTGGCCCACTTCCCAATCTTCCCCTTCCGGAGTAATTCCCAAACAAGAATGGTGAGGGATCAATCCCCTGTCGCCCGGGCCGTCTCCGCAAAGGGCGAGAAATGGCGGTCGAAATGGCGCTCGAGCATCCCGTAGTAGACCTCTTCCGCCCCCTGCAGCGTCGTGAAGAATGGCTCCCGGAAGTCAGGATGCTGCAGGACCGACCCATAGGTCACGTGGAGAATCTCGCGTGCGTGAAAATCGTCGAGCAGGTCGGTCAGATGGGCATCGTCGAGCCCCTCGAGCACTGGCATCAGGGAGACCTCCGCCGAGACGTGGTAGGTCGCCCGGTCCGTCGGATACCGCTCCCGCGCGAAGGCGACAATCCGCCGGAAGAGCAACGGGTTGACCTCGGCGATCGCCCGCAAGGCTTCGAGGTAGCTCGTCCCTGCTGTCTTGAGGTGGACCAGCTCCCCGGCGATCCGCGAAGCGATCGGGTAGACGCTGAACTTGTCTGATCCGGAATGGAGGCTGAGCTTATAGGGTCCAAAGGTCTTCGCCACCGCGAAGTGCTCGGCAAAGGAGGCCTCGAAGGCGGCCAGGTCGCCAATGTAGTCGACCCCCTTCTCGAAATCGCCCACATAGCGTGGCGCAAGCGAGACCCAACGGACACCCAACCGCTTCAGCTCGTGCGCAATGTAGATGTGCTCGGCAAGGGTCGTCACCGTCTCCGTCTCGTCGACGCTCATCTCCAACTCAAACGGGGCCGCTCCCTTGACCGCAGCGAGGTGGCGGTACATCCGCACCGTGTAGGCGACCACCTTCCCATACTTCGCCGCAGCACGCAGAAGATCCTCCTCGGAGAGCGTCACCGAGAAGGCGCCCAGGTCGATCGGGGCGCGCCCGAGCGCGGCGACCGTCCCCTCCCAACTCGTCTCCAGTTCTGCCCAGGGGAGCGCTGCCACCAACTCGCGAAGGCGCTCCACCCCGGCAGTATTGGCCTCGTTGTCGACGTGATCGCCAGGATCGATCGTGTAGAAGGTGAAACCAGCGGCGGCACAGAGATCGATGTCGGCCGTCGTCTTGAGGTGGTCAGCGTCAGAGCCAAACCCTCCGCGCCAGCCCTCCTGCAGGACGCCCCACATCGCCTCGTCCATGACCTGTTGCGGCGTGCGCCCGGTCCGCGCATTCTCGCGGATCGACTGCTGCGCGAGGATCGGGGCCATCGTCGACTTGCGGATAGCCCGCACCTGGCCCGGCGTCGCCAAGCCAAGCCGGTCGCCGCACCCTGCCGCCGTCTGCAGCCCCAACGGCTGGGCCACCAGGAACGGGAAGAGCTCCCGCAGCGCCTCGGCATTGGCCGCGCTCAACTCCCCCAGCAGCCAGTGGGCGTGCCCACCATCGAGCATCCCCTCCCCGCGCACCCCCTCGAACTTCGTCAGAAATGCCGGGTCGCTGCTGACTACCCCCAAAACCTTTCCTGGCCCCTCTGCCCGGCGCGCCAGAAAGAAGAGATGGCCATCCGCCGCCAGCAACGAGGCCGGATAGACCCGCACGCCCAACTGCCCGCCCAACTCCTGCGCCAGTGCCTCTCCCTGCGTCTCTCCCAGCGGCGGCGCAATCCCCTCAACACCTCGCCAGTTCAGCTCCTCGCCTCTCTGTGCCATCCTGTGTCCTCTCCTTTGCCTCTCGTTTGAAACAGATCGTGCGGGCCAATGATGACAACCCCATTTGACCCAGGTTCGTCGTCTGTTGGGCAGACCCAAGTCCCAATCTTCTTCTCGATGATCTCTGCGTGGTGCAGTCACCTCTTCCGTTCAGACGTTGGTCGCTTGTTGACGCGGCCCACAATCCAATCTTCTTCTCTGTGTTCTCTGTGCCTCGGTGGTGCAATCCCGTCTTCCCTTCTGAAGGAAAACCCCATCAGTTTACACGCTTGGCCGACATTGCCAAGGGTCAGGGCAAGGTTCGGAACTACAACTTGGCTCTTGGAGACTCTCCAGGTGGGTGACGGGACCTTCGCGCGCTCGACTGGAAGCATCAGGGCAAGCCGGCGGTGGCGAAATGGCCATGTCCGCCGCCGCTGGCACCGGGGCGGTCGGCTGACGCCTCGCCCGCTTCCCGGCGCCGCGGCGGCTTCCTCGCCTCTCTCCAACTGCCCCCTTTTTCCACTGGGCCGGTAAGAGGGTAAAAGGGCTCAAGCGCTACCTGCCGATCCTCAGGAGGCGGAACCCGAGAGCGTCGCCCCGGCGGCCAGGGTCGAACCCGTAGCGGGCCGCTGACCGGCAGTCGACGGCGTCGGAGTACCAACCGCCGCCCCGAATGACACGACGCGAGCCCCCCGCCAGTCCAGTCCAAGCG
>JBMUAP010000583.1:0-2434 GCA_049454155.1 Blastocatellia bacterium | reverse complement strand
AAGAGAAGGTGGTCCGGGAGATCCGCGAAGCGGCGCAGGAGGCCACCTCGATCTACATTGCCACCGACCCGGACCGGGAAGGCGAGGCGATTGGCCGCCACATTGCCGATGTCGTCACCGGAGCGCGCGGCAATGCCCGAAAACCTGTCTACCGGGTGATGTTCAATGAGATCACCAAGGCGGCGGTTCAGGAGGCCTTCCACCACCCCAAACAGATCGACGATGACTTGGTCGATGCCCAGCAGGCGCGACGCGTCCTCGACCGCCTGGTCGGGTACAAAGTCAGCCCGCTGCTCTGGGACAAGGTGCGGCGCGGGCTCTCGGCTGCGGCCCGGTCGGGGTGGGTGATGGCGTCGTGTCGCGCTCGGGCTCTCGGCGGGACGTGTCCAGACGGTGGCTGTCCGGCTCGTCGTCGAGCGAGAGCGGGAGATCCAGGCGTTCCTCAAGACCGAGTACTGGTCGATCATCGCCAACCTCTCGGCACAGCTCCCCCCCGATTTCGACGCGCGACTTTACAAAGTCAGCGAGAAGACGGTCAAAAGTGCAGGATTTGACGAGGGGGTCCGCAAAGGCGAATTCCACATCGCCAATGAGACCCTGGCCCAGAACATTCTGCGGGAACTGACCGGGGCAACCTATGAGGTGAGTGAAGTCACCACCCGGGAGAAGAAGAGAAACCCAGTTCCCCCCTTCATCACCTCCAAACTGCAGCAGGAGGCCTCGCGCAAGCTTCGCTTCACCGCACGAAAGACGATGCAGGTCGCGCAACGACTCTATGAAGGGATCGAGCTGGGCAAAGAAGGTGCCGTCGGGCTGATCACCTACATGCGGACCGATTCGACCCGGGTCGCCGACAGCGCCTTGGCCGATGTACGGGACTTCATCGGCCGGCAGTACGGGAGTCCGTACCTTCCGGAGAAGCCGATCCTCTATCGTTCCAAGAAGGACGCGCAGGACGCCCACGAGGCCATCCGGCCGACCGCGGTCGATCGAACCCCGGAATCGGTCGAGCCCTATCTCGAAAAGGATGAGCTGGCGCTCTATCGACTGATCTGGCAGCGCTTCGTCGCCTCGCAGATGATGCCCGCGATCTTCGACCAGACGACAATCGACATTGCGGCCGCCGCGAACTACCTCTTTCGGGCGACTGGATCAGTGATCAAGTTCAACGGATTTCTCGCGGTCTATGAAGAGGGGAAAGACGAGAAGGACGAGGAGGACGAGGAACGGGCGGCGAAGTTGCCCCGGGTCACCAAAGGCGAACGGCTGACCCTCCGCTCCTTGACGCCCAATCAGCACTTCACCGAACCTCCCCCGCGCTTCACCGAGGCGACCCTCGTCAAGGCCCTCGAGGAGAAGGGGATCGGTCGCCCCTCGACCTATGCCTCGATCATGACGGTGATCCAGGAACGGGAGTACGTCGAACGGCTCGAAGGCCGCTTCCACCCGACGGAACTGGGCATCATCGTCAACGACCTCCTCATCGAAAGCTTTGCCGATCTCTTCAACGTCGAATATACCGCCCGGATGGAGGAGGAACTCGACGAGATCGAGGAGGGCAAGCTCAAGTGGACCGCTGCCCTGCGAAGCTTCTACACCAAGTTCACCGTCGATCTCAAAGCGGCGGAACAGCATATGCGCGACGTCAAACGACAAGAGATCGTCACCGACGAGCGCTGCGAAAAGTGTGGATCGAAGATGGCCATCAAGTTCGGTCGCTTTGGCCAGTTCCTCGCCTGCACCAACTACCCGGAGTGCAAATCGACCCGCGACATCGCCAGCCCGAAGGCCTCCCTCACCACCGGTGAGGTCAGTCCCGAGGCCGTGGCCGAGAACCCCTACGCCAACGAGACCTGTGAGAAGTGTGGCCGCACGATGATCCTCAAGCGGGGTCGGTTCGGCCAATTCCTCGCCTGTACCGGCTATCCGGATTGCAAAAACACTCGGAAGATCACCAAGACTGGTGCGGTGGCCGCCCCGGTGATGTTGAACGAATCTTGCCCAGAATGTGGCAATCAGCTGGCCATCCGGCAGGGCCCCTACGGTGAGTTCACTGCCTGCTCGACCTACCCCGAGTGTCGGTTCATCAAGCGGGAGACGACCGGTGTCGCTTGCCCCCGCGAGGGCTGCGACGGAGAGATCCTCATCCGGAAATCGAAGCGCGGGTCCTTCTTCTACGGTTGCTCCGCCTACCCCAAATGCGAGGTCCTCTACCGAGATAAGCCGGTCCCGACCCCTTGCCCTCAGTGCCGGGCCCCGTTCCTCCTCGAGAGGTACTTGGCCAAGAAGGACGAGACCGTCCAGTACTGTGCCAACGAATCCTGCGGGTATCGCTCGACCGAGGAGGAGATTGGTCCACTCTCCCCTGTCCCTGCAAAGAAGGCCGCTCCCACGAAGAAGGCTGCTCCCGCGAAGAAGGCTGCTCCAGCGAAGA
>JBMUAP010000582.1:0-2435 GCA_049454155.1 Blastocatellia bacterium | reverse complement strand
GCACTCGCCGACGAGGAACCAATGGCTCGATAGAGGGCGCATCCATAAATGACATCGAGATTCTCCTTCCAGGTTAGGGTTGCGTCGCCAATCGTCGCAGGCTCTCCACAAACGGAGGACGGGCAATCCCCCGCTCGGTGATGATCGCGTCAACATAGCGATGGGGGGTGACATCGAACGCCGGATTGGCGACCTCGATTCCAGTCGGTGCCAAGGCCACGTCGCGCACATGGGTCACCTCCCGCGTCGAACGCTCCTCGATCGGGATCGACTGCCCACTCTCCATCGTCAAGTCGAGGGTCGAGATTGGCGCGGCGACGTAGAAGGGAATGCCATTCTCGCGTGCCAAAACCGCGACCGAGTAGGTCCCGATCTTGTTGGCGACGTCACCATTCGCCGCGATCCGGTCTGCCCCGACGACAACACAGTCGATCTTCCCCCGCTGCATGAAGTGACCCGCCATGTTGTCGGTGATGAGGGTCACGGGAATCGCGTCGTGATGCAGCTCCCAGGCAGTCAAGCGCGCTCCCTGCAGAAAGGGGCGTGTCTCATCGGCGTAGACCGCAACCTTCTTGCCGGCTTCGACCGCGGCGCGGATCACCCCAAGTGCGGTCCCGTATCCAGCCGTCGCCAAGGCACCGGCATTGCAGTGGGTCAGGACGGTCGCCGTCTCCGGAATCAGCGTCGCGCCATACCGCCCCCTCGACCGATTGGCAGCGATATCTTCGTCGTGGATCGCCTGGGCCTCTTCCACCAACCCTTGGCGAAGGCGGTCCGGAGAGGCCCCCTGCGCCCGCAATTGCTGGAAATGCTCCCGCATCCGCTCGATCGCCCAGAAGAGATTGACCGCCGTCGGTCGCGTCGCGGCGAGAACTTGGCAGATCTGGTCCAGCTCGACCGCCAAGGAAGCCACGTCTCCGGCGCGACTGTCGCGCACCCCCAGTGCGACTCCCATCGCCGCCGCGACGCCGATCGCCGGTGCCCCCCGCACCACCATCTCCCGGATCGCCTCCGCCACCTCTTGATACGTACGGAAGACCGGGTAGGTCTCCTCCCCCGGCAGGAGTCGCTGATCGATCATTGCCACTCCCCCATCCGTCCACTCGACTGTCTTGATCATGGTCTGTCTCGTTCTCCTCGTTCCTTCTCCCCTGCCACAATCGCCATCCTCGCTAGAGAAGAAAGATTCTAACGTCTCACGGCATTAATGGACTTCAAGGAGTCCTATCTTCTTCTCGGTGATCTCTCTGCGGTACAATCATCTCTTCCATTCTGACGATGGTCACTGGTTGACGCAGCTCACTTCCCAATCTTCTTCTCGGTGATCTCTGTGCCTCGGTGGTGCAATCATCTCTTCCTCACCGTAGGTAGTAACCGATGAGTGTAGTCGAAAGCCTGCTGTGGAACCAACCCCTCCGGGACAACTCGGCGCCATTGGGACGCTGCTCCCCGACCTCGCCTCATCCTTGACACGACAAAGACACGACAAAGACACGACAAAACGGGAGGGAAGAGCCTCCCCTTCCCTCCCGTCGATGGAATCGACCCTGTGTTTGTTTGTCGCAGGAATCTGCTCTTCAGGGCTTGAACGTCCGCAGATAACTGACGATCTCCCACCGCTGCTCATCAGTAAAGCGGATCCGGCTCGCCGGCATCGGGGAACGCCCATTGGTGATCTTCCAATAGAGCTCCCCATCACTGTTGGCCTGCACCATCTGACTGGCCAGATTGGTCGGTGGCTTGAAGACTCCCTTCGAAAGCCAGCCATTGCCCTTTCCCTGCTTCCCGTGACAATCCGCACAACGCTGCAAGTACCATTCCCGCCCTTTGGCTACCGCCTCCGGATGATCCTTGACCGGGTTGACCAAGGCCAATGCCTCCTCTGGTGCCTGCCACTCCTGGACGATCTTGCCATTGACCATCACGACCTTTGGAGTCGGACGGGCCGGAAACGGGTCCGGTGCAGGTGTCGGTGCCGGCTTGGCCGGCGAGACCTGGAACGGGAGGTCGAGCGTCTTCCCCTCTCTGTCAACCGCGCGCGGCGGGCCTCCTGCCGTCGGCGGCGGAGCCACGGGGGGAGCCGTCGGCCCGTCCACGGGGGGAGTGGGTGTCGGGGCCTCTCCCCCTGCCTGTGTCACTGCCACCGGACGGCTCGTGTCCACATCCTCCATCACCGACGATTCCTTCTGACAGCCAACCCATCCTAGCATTCCAATCACGACAAAAATCCCGGCAACCGGATGGACTCGGCGACGACTCGATCGCTGCTCCTGATTCATCATGAACTGTCTTACCTCTCCTTCCAGAATGTGTCTATCTTCACGGCAATCTCGCGGATCACTCACCTGGAGCCGCTTTTGCCTTTCTTTGCCTCAGCTCCGAGCGGCTATTTTGCAGAGCTGTCCGGTTGGAATCAAAGGCCTACCGTCAGATCC
>JBMUAP010000581.1:0-2443 GCA_049454155.1 Blastocatellia bacterium | reverse complement strand
GACCTCCTGGGCCGATCTGTTACGAAGATCGACGTAGAGGCGCAATCCCCGGACGAGGGGGTCCGCCTCGGCCTGCGCCTGAAGGTAACGGTAGAGGCCGGCAAAGATCCCGCGGCGACGGTCAGACGGTGGGACATAGACGCTCTGGATCCACCAGACGACCCCATTGCGCCAGTCGCTCCATTCGTAGGTGAGGAGGGTCGAGGCGAGCAGGCGGCCGTGCTCTTCGGCGACGTGGTAGCAGCCGAGGCCGGGGCGCTCAAAGACGGCGGCGACGCCGGCGCGGCAGATCGCCGGATCAAGGGTGACCTCCTCCGTCTCAAGGGCCATCCACAACTGGAAGTCAGCGATCGTCGAGGCATCAGCTAGAGTGGCCGGGCGGTAGGTCAGTCTACTCATCGGAAGGGGCAGTCCTTTCGCAGTTGCGCAAGTCAGGGGGTCGGGACGAACTCCTCGAGCACGGGCAGGTCTGTCCGGGGAAGCAGTCGGAAGGCGGCGTCGAGAATCTGATGTTGCTGTGCCGGTTGATGCGGCGCCCCGAGAGGATAGCCCATGGGGGCAGGCACAAAGAGTGCCCGTGGGGGCCGGATGCGCTCGGCCACCTCCCGCAGCAGGGTGATCGAGACCGTGGTCATCCCGGCCCGCTCGAGTGCCGATTGGACCAGACAGACCGTCTGGTTGCACATCGGTCAGAGCGGCGTCAAGAGGACGACCTCGACGCCATCCTCTCGCAACATCGAGGCGACGGCGGGTGCTGTCTCCTCGATCAACGGCCTCGGGCCAATGATCGACCCCATGAAACTGAAGTGACGATGGTTGATGCTTCCCAACCGGCCGGCCGCCTGCCACTCCCGCAGTCGGTCGAGTGGAAACGCCAGATTCTTATCCTCGGCAATCCCCCGGTGATCGAACGCTTGGCTTCGGTGTGACTCCCGTAAAATCTGCGGGTCGATCTCTGTGGGAATCTCGCGGAACGACGGATCTCCCAACTTGCGGCCATGATCGAAATCCGGCTGGTCGGGCAGATGAAGACCGGCGGTCGTGACGATCGCCACGTTCGCTTCCGACAATGGCTTTGCCAGTGGCGTACACGGCACGGGATCGATGCGATACCGGTCAAACGGATATTTCCGCATGAAGAGCCGGACGTGCAGACTCATCTCCTGGTAGGTTGCCATCTTGCCCTCCCCCTTGTTCATCGATCATCTGTTCCCTGCCCCAGGCACCTCATGATCCGGAAGGGAACGGATCGGGATTGTAGCCGATTTTCTGAGGGCTGCCTACTTGCAACTCGGGGGAGTTGCCCCTACCCTCTCGAATGGCGACAAGAGAGCGTGCGGTCGGCCGGCAGCGACGGCAGAGACGAAGAGAGACGGCCAAAGAGCAACTCGAAGAATGGCAACGCGTCGAGGAATCATCCTGAGCATCTTGCTGATTGGTTGTCTTCCACCATGGCTGGTGGTGGGAGGAGAGGCGGAGGTTCGTACTCTGCCCAGAGAGCTGGCGGCTGATCATCTCCGTGCCTCGCAGGAAGCGAGTGCGGAGCAGGTCCTGGTCGGGCGTCTCGACGAGGCCGCGCCGCAAGGGCTCGTTCTGCTGAGCCGGACCGTCTCCTCGACGACTCCCCAGATCTTCAGTGCCTTCGGCGTTCGGATGCTCGTCTACCGACCGAACGAGGCGATCGAGGAGCTCCCAGGACGTGTGACCCCCGGGCCACACACCGCCGATGGAGGGGCTGGGAGCGTCAGCTGGGCGACCCGGTTCGACCTGGAGCGACCGATCACTCTGCGCTGGAGCCGCCCTTCTCCCCATCTCTTGCTCGCCCAGGTAAGTGCCCCCAAGGGGGTGCGCATCGCCCTCGAGGCATATCGACCCTGGGAGAACCAGCGAGGGACGTCCACGGAGAGCTGGGCCCACTTCCGTGCCCGCCCCGATCGGCGGACGCTGGTCGGGGAGTCTGTCCATCCACGTGGTCTTCCCCCACCGCGTCGCCGGTTTCTGCTGCAGACCGATCGGACCGCCATTGGTGCCGCGAGTTTTCGTGAGAGCGCCAGCCTGCGGACGCAGCTGATGGCAGAGGGCCACGCCCAGGAGACACCGCGTCCGTCCGAAGGGAGCACGGCGCTTCTCTCCCCCCACTCGCGTGCTGCCCTCAGCTTCGACCTCAGCCAGGATGGAACGGTCTCCTTCGTTGCCACGATTGGAGATCAGTGGGCGCAAATGGAGCAGGAGGTCAAGGATACGCTCCTGCTGGGTCCGATTCCTGATCAGCTGACGCGCGCCGAAGAGCGGGCGAAGGCGAGCTTGACGCGCAGCGGGGGCGGGTGGGCAGATCCGTTCGAAGCCATCCAACGAAGCGTTCTGGCGAGCCGCCGCTTCGACCCTGGTACCGGGTTGCTCCATCTCACGTTCGGGCAATCTCTTGACCCGGGAGCCGCCGCTT
>JBMUAP010000580.1:0-2452 GCA_049454155.1 Blastocatellia bacterium | reverse complement strand
CGGCAATCGGCCCTCGATGGGACGCTGGGCAATGAGGAGCGTCTCAAGCAGGATCTGTCAAACCTTGGAATCTTCGACCAGCGAATGCCGCTCTACCTGCTCTACCGGTTGCGGACACGGGAGCAGCACGGGTTCTGTGGCTTTGAGGGGCGACAGTACAGTCTCTTCGAGAGCTTGATCGGGGACAGCAGCCCCGCGACCGACCTGCAAACACTGATCACCGCCCTCGCCTGGGACTGGAGTGTTTCCGGGAAGGTGACCCACCAGGAGATCCCCGACCATCCTGAGATCGAGAGCGAGCGACGTCAGATCATCTTTGTTGCCGCAGCCGGGCTGACCTCCTTCTTTGTGCGGGAGCGGAGTGAGAATCGGCTCTTGCAGCGGATCGTCCGGCGATGCCGTTCCCTCCAATGCTCCCGGGATCGGGAGGGGTACCTGCAGGTCAACCTTTGGGAATACCAGAACGCCCTGCTCACCCTGTTGCGGGAGGAGGCCCCGGAGTGGATCGAGATTCTTGGGGTTTCGTCGACGTTGGACGATCTCAGCGACCGGATCACCGCCCCTGCCGAGATGTCTGTTGCTGGCAAGCTGACGCGACGGATCACCGGGAGCCCCTCCGAGCTCCCCTCCCGCATCGAGGCGCAGACCTTCAACCGGGCAGCGGAGGCTTGCTACCGGGGTCCGCTTCGGCAATCCCACTTGAAAGAGGCCTACCACTCCTTTCTGACAGATTGGCGGCAGAGCGATCCTGCCCACCGTGCCCACCTCGCCGAGGCGGGAGAGATCCTGCCTTTTCCATGCCCGGAGAAGACCCTCGGTTGGCTGGAAGACCAATGGCCCACCCTGCTTCGGGAGGAGTTGGACGAGGCGTCCCTGCTCCGCCTGATCTGGACGGTGCTCCTGACGATCGACCTGCACCTGCGCGAGGCGGAAGAGGTATCCAAGCCAGCCGTGAACCAGGACCTCTATGCACCAGTATATTGACCGCCGCACGGGCTTGGTGCGGAACGAAAAGCTGATCGCCGATTCGTGGATCCAGGTTCTCTACAGCACGATCCGGGAAGATGCTCCCGCCCTCTTTCGAATGGCCACCTCCCGGAGAAGCACGGCCCTGCTTGGCTGGCTCAACTACGATCTGCCGCTCGTCGGCCGCTGGACGGGGAATCGCCAGTTTCTCCTCGGGCAGGGATTTCGCCTCGAGGAGTGCGTCGACCGTTGGGAGGAGATGCGAACCCTACGTGCCCTCTTCGAGCGACGAATTCGCTACTGGGAGTGTCGTCCGATGCCGGAAGCGGAATCGGTGGTCGTCTCTCCCTCCGATTCGCGGATGCTCCACGGATCGTTCGCCGAGGGCACGGCTCTGTTTCTCAAGGGCAAGTTTTTCGACCTTGCCGCTCTGCTTGGCCACGATCGGCCTCAGTGGATCGAGCGTTTCGCGCGGGGGGATTGGGCAATCTTCCGGCTGACCCCGGAGCAGTACCACTACAACCATCTTCCGGTGACGGGGAGAGTCCTCGACCACTACGATCTGGAGGGTGCCTGCCACGCCTGTAACCCAACGGCGATTGTGCAAGAGGTGACTCCCTTCTCGCAGAATGGTCGTGCGGTGACCATCCTCGACACAGAGGGTCCAGGCGGGAGCCAGCTCGGGCTGGTCGCCATGATCGAGGTCGTTGCGATGATGATCGGAGAGGTCGAACAGCGGTACAGCGAGGTCCGTTATGACCATCCACGCACGATCACCCCGGGCGATTGGCTGGAGCGCGGCTGTCCGAAGAGCCTCTTTCGTCCGGGAAGCAGCACCGTTGTCCTGCTCTTCGAGCCAGACCGAGTCCTCTTCGACGAAGACCTGCGCGCCAATCAGCACCGGACAGACGTCCACAGCCGATTTTCGGAGGGCCTGGGTCGAACACTGGTCGAGACAGAGGTCACGGTTCGATCCAGAATTGCGGTGCGTCGAATGGGAGGAGTCGATGAGGGATGAGACCTTGCTGCTGCTGATCCTGGCTGTTGGACTGGGCCTCCTCTACCAATGGGGCTTCCGGGTGCTACCCCGCAATCACTGGCAGATCCTCTTCGTGGTTCCGGCAAAAGAGGGGGAGGTTGGGCGGGAGCAGGCAGGCATCAACTTCACTTGGTACGGCTTCTGGTCAGCGAGTGCCGCCGTGAGTGCCAGCCTCTGGTTGATGGTGCTGCTCGGAGCAGTGGGGGCCTCCCTGATGGCGGTTGGGCTGCTCGTCGGAGGACTCGTCCTCCTCTGTGTTCCCGCTGCAAGCTGGATTGCCCGATTGGTCGAACGCAAGGCACATACACGAACCGTCGCCGGGGCTGCCTTCACCGGATTTCTCGCCGCTCCAATCCTGATCTCCTGCATCAATGTCCTTCCCGGAACGATCTTCGGAAAGACCGGAGCCGTCTCTGCCCTCCCCGTCTTTGCTGCCTTGGCGGGCCG
>JBMUAP010000579.1:0-2452 GCA_049454155.1 Blastocatellia bacterium | reverse complement strand
GGGGTAGCGGTGTTTCTGCGAGACCGACGGGGGCTGACCATCCAGACGATCGTTCCGGACAACAAGGCCCGCCAAGGGATTCTCACGACACGCAATGCCGCGGGCCAAGTAACCGACAACAATGTTGGAGTCAACCCCGCCGTGCGACCGTACCTTGAGGCCTATCCGGTTGCCAATGGCCCTTCGCTCAACAATGGGATCGGGAACCTCGCCGGCTACTTCTTCGGCTTCAACCAGCGGCTGGATCAGGAATACCTGCAGGGGCGGATCGATCATCAGATCTCCGACCGCCAGCAGGTCTTTGGACGGTACACCTTCGACAACGCCGCCCAGTATCTCCCGACAGACTTTCCCCAATTTCCGCGAACGTTCCTTTCGCGGAACCAGTTCGCAACGGGCGAGCATACCTGGGTCAAGTCATCGCAAACGATCAACACCCTGCGATTGGGATTCAGCCGAACCCGGATCGGCCAGGATGTCGAGTCGAATGTGCCGGCGAGCGTCACGCCTTTCGTCCCAGGACGTCTCCTCGGGTCGATCGACATTGGAGGGATTCCCCGCTTCGGGACGCAGAGTTCGGTCAATGTCCAATTGACTCAGAACGTCTTCAGCCTGCACGAGCAGCTCTCGCACGTGCGGGGGCGCCATCTCCTCAAGATTGGGGGCATGGCCGAGCGGTATCAGGCGAACATGGTCAATCCGACCTTCTCGCTGGGGATCTACAACTTTCCCGACCTCGCCGCCTTTCTGGGAAACCGGCCCAACCGCTTCATCGGGTTGACACCGGCGGCGCAGTTCGATCGGTACTGGCGGTTCACCCTCTTCGGGCTCTTCGTGCAGGACGACATCAAGGTCAGCAACCGACTGACGGTCAACCTCGGCCTGCGCTATGAGTATTCAACACTGCCACAGGAGCGCCAGAACCGGGACATCTCGCTGCGCAACCTGACCGACAGGAGCGTAACGATCGGGCCACTCTACCAGAATCCGACGACCCGCAATCTCTCGCCGCGGGTGGGTTTTGCCTGGGATCTCTTCGGGAATGGCCGGACTTCGCTGCGCGGGGGGTATGGGTGGTACTTCAACACCAACAATCAACAGCACTTGATCGTCACCGTCACCAACCAACCCTTCACTCCGCGACCGGTGATCATCAATCCCACCTTCCCCAACCCACCCTTTGAGCGGGCCGGCACGCTCTCGATCCGACCGATCGAGTGGAACATCAAGAGCCCGAACCTCCACGTCTACAATGTGAATCTGCAGCAACTGCTGCCGTTCCAGACAGTCCTGACGGTCGGGTACGCGGGGACCCGGGGGCTCCACCTCTGGCGAAACACGGATGCCAACACTGCGGTCCCGGTGCGCCAGCCCGACGGTTCCTGGGTCTTTCCGGCAGGGGCACCGCGGATCAATCCCAACTTCAGCACGATCGAACTGAAGAAGAGCGATGGAAACTCCTGGTACAACGCCTTGATCTTCGAGCTGCGCAAGCGGCTCTCCCACGGGATCGACCTGCAGTCCTCCTACACCTTCTCGCGGACAATCGACACGACCCAGGCCTCGACCTTCTTTTCGGACGCGACCAATGCGACGGTCTCGGCCTTACCGGAGCCGCCGGGACTGGCCTACAACAAGGGGCTGGCCGATTTTCACGCCAAACACAATTGGGTGGTCAATGCGAGCTGGGAGCTGCCCTTCGCGCGGGGCCTGCGGGGAACGGCGCGGACGCTCTTTCACGGTTGGAACCTGATCGGGATCAGCCAGTTGCGCAGCGGGAATCCGCTGACGGTCTTCCTGGCGGGAAACCGTTCGCGCTCGCTCTGGAATCCCTCTTCGGGACCGGGACTCGGGCAAGACCGGCCGAGCCTCGCCCCCGGGCGAACCTATGAGAGCGCGATCCTCGGACAGCCGGACCGCTATTTTGACCCGACGGCATTTGTGCTACAGCCGACGGGGACACTCGGAACAACGGGGAGGAACGCCTTCATCGGCCCCAACCTGCGTACCTTCGATCTGGCGATGGTCAAGAACTCGCCGTTTCGCTGGCTTGGAGAGAACGGGACGATCCAGGTTCGCTTCGAGGCCTTCAATCTCTTCAATCGGGCCAACTTTGGAACGCCGGGGCTGCAGGTCTTCGGAGGGGCGCCCGATCCACCAAACCGGCCCCCGACAGTCGCTCCCGCTCCACTCTCGTCTTTTGGAGTGGTCCGCTCGACCGTGACCTCAGCGCGTCAGCTGCAGTTCGCCGTGCGCCTCTCTTTCTGAGAGGCGGCTGGACTTTGGACAAAAAATGAGATCGTTGCGGTCTCGATCATCGATTTTTTCAGTGATTTATGTGTTACGTGGCAGCCACTCAGCGTGAACTACCACGTCGCCTCGTCAAATACGAATCAAATCCAGGGACGAAGCGCGAGTTTTGTCTCTCGTTGAACTTTAAACATCCCCCGTG
>JBMUAP010000578.1:0-2467 GCA_049454155.1 Blastocatellia bacterium | reverse complement strand
TCCCCGGTGATGGCCAGTGCCCGTTGCCCCAGTTCCTGGGTAGCGGCCCAGGCGAGATAGGCGCTGTCGACCCCTCCAGAGTAGGCGATGATTACCGAGCCCATCTCTCGCAACAGGGTACGCAGGCGTAGCTCGCCAGCCAGTGCCCGCTCTTCCCGGGAGGGAGGCACGACCCGGGAATCCGGATGGAGGCCATCTCCAGCCTCTGACTGGGGCTCCACCGGTACTGCCATCTCGCTTAGAATTCCAACTTGATCCATACCATTTCCGATGACCATGCCCGACGCAGCCATTCTCAGGTGACACGGCGCCAAATCAACGACATCTCTTCCTGGTCTAGAAGCCCACGATTCCAAGGGAGAGCGAGTAGACCCGCTCCGTGCCGGTAACGATCATATTCCCATTTCGATCAAAGGCAAGCCCGACGAGAGAGCCCCCGGCGACGACTACCTCGGCGCGGCGCCCATCGGGAGAGATCCGGATGATCCCCCTGTGCCCCCGCAGGGAGGCGGCAACGTAGAGGTTCCCTTCGAGGTCGAAGGCGAGCCCCTGCGGACGCCCGAGGCCTGTGAAGAAGCGGGTCACACGAGCTCCGGCCCCCCCCTCGAAAGAGGGCGATGAGGAGAGACGGGGAACGCCCGACCCGGTCAAGGCCTCATCGACCAGGTCGATCCGGTAGATACTCTCGTAAGAGGAGACGGTCGGGCCGGTGACATAGAGTGCCCCGTCGGGGCCAAAGGCGAGGTGGAAGGCCGAGACGCTCGGCTCGATCGAAGCGACCGGGCGCGACTCTCCCAACTCGTTGACGCGGAGGATGCGCCCACTGCGATCTCCGACATAGATCTCGCCGCGTCTGTCGATGGCGATCCCGGTGGCGACCCCCAGATCCGTCGCAATGGTCTGCACCTCGCCGAACGGGCTGACCCGCAGCAGGGTTCCGTCCAGCCGGCTGGTGACGTAGAGATCGCCTTCCCGCGAGAAGGCGAGGCCGGTCGGATTGACGATCTCTGCCTCGATCGGGGTCACCGAAGCCTCTGCCCCGTGGTGGCTGATCCGGAAGAGCGAATGAGAAACTTTTTGACCACGCGAACCCGAGAGGGTGACGATGATGCTTCCATCTTCAGGGTCGATCGCCGGATTGGCGACCGGGTGGAGATGCTCTGCCAGCTTGCGACCCAGAAGGAACGGCGCCGAGAGCGCTCCCTCCTCATCGACGAGACGGATCTCCTCCGCGCCTTCACCGAGAAGAGTTTCCGGAATCGAGACGACAACCCGCGAGGGGGAGGCGCTGACCAACCGTGCCTCTTGTTGACCTACCCAGACACGACAGTCCGCCGGATGGCTGGTGAGATACCCCTGGCAGGAGATCAGTATCTCCCCTCCTTCGACACCGGCGGCAGGCGTGAGGTGGTCAATAGTACGTTCGGTGGTCTCTTCCATAGGTCGCTCTCTCGTCCGCGCAAGTGGCTTCCCTGGACCTCGATTGCCGATTACGGAATCGGGCGATCAGCGGAACTCTCCCAACAAATCCAGGTTCTCCACACAGCCTGAAAACCAGCACAGCCAAAACTGGCCAACACCGGCCAAAAACGAGATGATACGCGACCGGCATCCGATCCGCAAAGGCGGGGGGATTCCAGGAGAGCCCGAACGATTTCGGACAGTCCCAATCCATCGGCAGGTGGCTGGTCCTGCTGTCCCCGCCCCTCTCTTCGTTGACGCCCTCTCCGTGCGTCGGCTACACTTCGTGTGTCATAGGAGCCAGTATCCCGGGTCGTCTTAGCCAACCCGGGGAAGAAAAACAGAAACAAGCAATCAGCACACTTTCGCCACCCCGAGGTGTCGGTCGCGGCGTGGGCCCAGTTCCCGCTCCCGCCGGACCAAGGAGAGGCATATGCGTGCAGGGCGGCTCGGTCGAATGGGATTGGTCTGGCTGGTCCTCTTTTGGGGGCACGACGGGACGGGGGAGGCCCTGACGACCCCGTCGGTCGTGATCAGTCAGGTCTACGGTGCAGGGGGGAATAGTGGTGCCCTCTATCGCCACGACTTCATTGAACTGTTCAATCGCGGAAGCACGACGGTCGATCTGACCGGGTGGGCGATCCACTACGCGTCGGCGACGGGAACCTCCTGGCAACGGACGCTGTTGGGAGGGACGCTGCAGCCCGGACAGCGCTACTTGATTCAGCAGGCCTCAGGCGGAGGCAGCGGGATCGCCTTGCCGACTCCCGATGGCGTCGGCACGATCGCGATGGCGGCGACAGCGGGGAAGGTGCTCCTCACCAGCACGGATACCGTGCCCGGCCCATCCTCCGGCTGCCCCGCAGGGCTGACCGTCATCGACCTGGTTGGATATGGATCTGCGGCGAGCTGCTTTGAAGGAAGCGCACGCGGTCCGGCTCCGGGGAGCACGACGGCGCTTGTCCGTCGCGAAGGAGGATGTACCGATAGCGACCAGAACGGCGCG
>JBMUAP010000577.1:0-2472 GCA_049454155.1 Blastocatellia bacterium | reverse complement strand
CCGCCGGTCGACCGGCCGACGCTGATCCGGCGGCTCAGTTTTGACCTGACCGGACTGCCGCCGACGCCGGAACGCGTGGCCCAGTTTGTCGCCGACCCGGATCCGCGAGCTTATGAGAAGTTGGTCGATGAGCTGCTCGCCTCGCCGCGCTACGGGGAGCGCTGGGCGCGCCATTGGCTCGATGTTGTCCACTATGGCGATACGCACGGCTACGACAAGGACAAGCCGCGGCCGCATGCCTGGCCCTACCGCGACTATGTGATCGAGTCCTTCAATCAGGATAAGCCGTACGCCCGTTTCGTCGAGGAGCAGTTGGCGGGCGACGTTCTCTATCCGGGGACGCGCGACGGCTACCGGGCACTCGGCTTCATTGCCGCCGGGCCGTGGGATTTCATCGGACACGCCGAGCTGCCCGAATCGAAGATCGACGGGAAGATCGCCCGCCATCTCGATCGTGACGATATGGTCGCGAACGCCATGGGCACCTTCACCAGCGTCACCGTCCACTGTGCCCAGTGCCACAACCACAAGTTCGATCCGATTCCGCAGAGCGATTACTATGCGCTGCAGTCGGTCTTTGCCGCCCTCGACCGGGCCGATCTGAAATTCATTCCGGGCAATGCGGCGCAGACGAAACGGCTGGCGGCGCTCGAAGGACGGCAGCGCGTGCTCGCCGATCAGAAGCGGGGCCTCGAGCGCGAGGCAGCCAAGCATGCGGGAGAGTCCGTCAAACTGCTGGATGAGCGGATCGCGGCCCGACCGAAGGAGGCGCCCGACCTCGCCGATCTGCGGCGGGAGCGGGAGGCGCTGGTGCGGGCGGCGATGAGCGAGGAGAAGCGGCGGGAGCTCGACCGCCTGGCCGAAGAGCTGCGCGGGATCAGTCGCGAACTGGCGGCGCTGCCGACCCCCGAGGTGGTCTACGCTGGAACCGTCTGGCACGGATCAGGGGCCAACTTTGTCGGAACCGGGGCGAATGGCGGAAGGCCGCGCCCGATCCACCTCCTTGCCCGTGGTCAAGTGACGGCCCCCGGCCGATTGATCGAGCCGGGCGCACTGGGCATGCTCGATTTTCAGCCAGCACGATTCGCGATCGACCGCGATGCCCCCGAAGGCGAGCGTCGCGTTGCGCTTGCCCGCTGGATCACCCACCCGGATCATCCGCTCACTTGGCGAAGCATTGTCAATCGAGTCTGGCAGTACCATTTCGGAACCGGCATCGTCGCGACCCCGAACGACTTCGGCCACAACGGCGCGAAACCGACCCACCCGGAGCTGCTCGACTGGCTCGCCGCCGGGTTTCGCGATGGAGGCGGCTCGATGAAGTCGCTCCACCGCCTGATCGTCACCAGTGCCGCCTATCGCCAATCGAGCAATGGGGTACAGGGAAGGGGGATCGACGATGGCAACGCGCTGCTCTGGCGACAGAATCGACGCAAGCTCGAAGCAGAGGCCGTGCGCGACGCGATCCTCGCGGCCAGTGGTCGGCTCGATCTGCGGATGGGCGGGCCCGGCTGGCAGGACTTTGTCATCGAGCGCCCCGAACACTCTCCCCATTACGAATACGGGCTGGCCGATCCAGAGGACGAGAGCACTTGGCGGCGTTCGGTCTATCGCTTCATCGTCCGCTCGCAGACTCAACCCTGGATGACGGCGCTCGATTGCGCCGACCCGTCGATGCGCGTCGACCGGCGCAATGAGAGCATCTCTCCCCTCCAGGCACTGACCCTGCTCAACAATGGCTTTGTGCTCAGTCAGTCCCGCCACTTTGCCGCACGGCTCGAACGGGAGCGGCCGGGTGACCTCAGCGGGCAGGTCGATCGCGCCCTCGTGCTCACCCTTGGTCGGGTCCCCTCGCCAAAAGAGAGGGCCGCCTTCGTCGCGTTCGCCCAAGGCCACGGGCTGCCCAATCTTGCCCGCGCCATCTTCAACCTCAACGAATTCGCTTTTGTTGATTGATTCGATGGGTGGGAGGGCGAGGCTCCTGTAGACTGCAACGGCCCCCCCCAACTACGCGTAGATGGCCATTCTCTCAACCTGCGCCTTGAGAAATGGCGGCCTTGCTTCCCGCCATTCGATCAAATCGACCGACGGCCCCAGCCGAGCGACGAACTCCTCCCGCGTGAGGCCCAGGTCAAACAAGGTCAGAGGAGAAGGTGATCGCCCCCGATCGATTGAAATCGGAGCGGTGCTGCTGCTTGTCACCGCGTTGCCGACGGCATCCATCGACTCGAGAAGGTGATCGCACCCGATCGACCGACATCGACGTCGCTGTCGGTATTGGCTTCCTGCCGCACCACCGAACCGAAACAGCCCAACGCTTCCAATTAATAGACTTCACCGCGATCGCGCAGAAATGACCGCAACGTTGCCAGCACTTAATCACGATTGGGGATGCCGGGATCCTCGATCATGCCATCCCCTCCCCCTATCGGCTGGGAAGAGACTCCCCTCTTCCCTTTTCCTCAATGGATG
>JBMUAP010000576.1:0-2473 GCA_049454155.1 Blastocatellia bacterium | reverse complement strand
GTACATCAAATAGAGATCAATGAGGCTGCGCGGGCGTCGCCGCCAGAGACGCGCAGCGGGGGCGGGGGGAGGCGCAGAATCGGACTTGTCCGACCATCATCTCTACCCTACAGTAGCAGTGTTGGGATCAGTGAGCTTTTTCGATTGAAACCTGTCGGGCAGAGGCGAGGGTTTCGCGAAGGGATCGATACCACCATTGAACAGGAGAATGATCGGAGATGAAGAACGTTGACTTTTCTGAGCGGCTTGCATCCGTCGCCAGCCGACCTGCGCAGATTGCGTGGGTGATCCTTCTGCTTCTCGTCTTGACGGGGAGCGGTCTGGCGCAGGGGCACGGTGGAGGGCACGGGCCTGGACACGGAGCGATGGGGCAGCAACGGGACGACATGCAGACAATTCACGCCCTCTTCGCCGACCATCAAAAGATTCGTCGGACGGTGACCCGCATCGAGGGAGGAGTCGAGACCCTCACCGAGTCGGACGATCCGAACGTGCAGGCCCTCATCATCGGCCATACCCAGGCGATGAAGGAGCGGCTCGTCAAACGGCAGCCGATCCGGATGTGGGATCCGCTCTTCGCGGCGCTCTTCGAGCACGCCGAGAAGATCGAGATGGAGGTGCTCCCCACCGCCAAGGGCGTGCGGGTCCGGGAGACCTCGAAGGATCCTCACGTCGTCCAGTTGATTCAGTCTCACGCCGATGGGGTCAGCGAGTTTGTCGAGGTGGGGCCCTCGATCATGCACAAGGCCCACCCGCTGCCAGGAGCCAAGGCCGAGCCAACGGGTGAGTTTCTCGGCAAGGGGGACGGCATCAAGACCTGTCCGGTGACCGGGGCACCGGTCGATCGGGAGATCAAGTTCGGCTTTGCCGGCCGGACGGTCTACTTCTGCTGCGCCAGCTGCCGGGACGCCTTCAAGAAGAACCCGGAGCGCTATCTGCGTCCCTGATCGGGCAGGGTGCCGTTTGATATGCCTCCCATCTCTGGGGAAAAGTAGAACCTGTTGGTACTCTCATTCAGAGGAGGAGTCCGATGCAGAAAGAGACGCCGTGGGGACCCATCGAGGTGAGAGATGCGCACGCGCACCTCTTTTCACGATCCTTCTTCGAGACGCTGATTCGCCAATCTCCCGACCTGTCGCAGGCGGCGAACCCGCTCGAGCGGGTCGCCGAACGGACCGGGTGGGTCATCCCCCCGGAAGATCCGGCCCAGTTCGCCGCCGATTGGGTGCGGGAGCTGACGCAGCACGGAGTGGCTGGTGCGCTGCTCATGGCGAGTGTGCCGGGGGATGAGGCCTCGATCGCTGCGGCGTGTGCCGCATTTCCGGACCGGATCAGTGGCGCCTTCTTCGTCGATCCGACGCAGCCGGGCAGTCCCGAGCGGGTGCGCCGGGCTTTTGACGAACTGGGGCTGCAGGTCGCCTGCCTCTTCCCGGCCATGCACGGCTATCGAGTGTCACAGACAGAAGGGGTTCGGGCGATTGCCGAGCTCGCCCGGGAGCGCCCCGGAACGGCGATCTTCGTCCACTGTGGCATCCTCTCGGTGGGGGTACGGCAGAAGCTGGGCCTTCCGTCCTTCTTCGATCAGACGCTCTCCTCGCCGCTTGAGCTGGCCCGGCTGGCTGCCGAGTTCTCGACCGTCCCGTTTCTCGTCCCCCATTTCGGGGCAGGGATGTTCCGGGAGGCGCTCATGCTCGCCGATCTCTGCCCGAATGTCCGCCTCGACACCTCGGGGAGCCATCGTTGGATGCGCTACGACGCATCGGTCGGGAGCCTCGTCGAGGTCTTCCGTCGGGCACTGGCGGTGGCTGGGCCGCAGCGTCTGCTCTTTGGGACCGACTCGTCCTTCTTCCCGCGTGGTTGGCAGGCGGCCGTCTTTGATCAACAGGTGGCAGTGCTTGTCGAGCTGGGCTGCTCCCGCGAAGAGGTCCAGGCGATCTTTGGTGGCAACCTCGCCCGCCTCCTCACGCGACCGGCGGAGACCCAGGCTCGTCACGCCGCAGAGAATCGCGCCTGACCCGGATCGCTGAGACTGGAAATGAGGGATCCAGACAGAGGAGAAGCCATGATCTTCAAACAGTTCTACCTTGGATGTCTTGCCCATGCCTCCTACCTGATCGGGTCCGCCGGGGAGGCGGTCGTCGTCGATCCGCAGCGCGACATCGCCCAGTACCTCGAAGAGGCCGAGGCCCACGGGTTGCGGATCCGCTATGTCATCGAGACCCATCTCCACGCGGACTTCGTCAGCGGGCACCGCGAGCTGGCCGACAAGACGGGAGCCGAGATCGTCTTTGGGGCCCGGGCCGGGGCTACCTTCCCGCACAGAGCCGTGCGGGAGGGCGAAGAGATTCGCATTGGAGAGGTCATCCTGCGATTTCTCGAGACCCCTGGACACACGCCGGAGAGCCTCTCCGTGCTGGTCATCAATCTGGCGTCTTCACCAGACCCGATCAAAGTCTTGACGGGAGACACGCTC
>JBMUAP010000575.1:0-2476 GCA_049454155.1 Blastocatellia bacterium | reverse complement strand
GGCCGACGCGGGCCGACGCTGGCCGACGCTGGCCGACGCTGGCCGACGCTGGCCGACGTTGGAAAAGGGGGAGAGGGGAATGACGGCCTCAGCCAAAACGGCCTGCGAGGTAGTCGGCGGTGCGGGAGTGGCGGGGGGAAGAGAAGAGTTCAGCCGTGGAGGTGTGCTCGATGACCTCGCCAAGGAGCATGAAGATGCACTCATCGCTCGCCCGTCGTGCCTGCGCCATGTTGTGAGTGACGATGAGGAGGGTGTAGTGCTCGCGAAGCCGTTCCATCAGCTCCTCGATCGCACGCGTCCCCTCGACATCGAGGGCCGAGCAAGGTTCGTCGAGGAGGATGACCTCGGGCTGGAGTGGAAGGAGGCGGGCAATGCAGAGCTTCTGCTGCTGCTCGAGCTGCAGGGAGGTGGCGGGGCGATCGAGCCTATCCTTGAGCTCATGCCAGAGCCCGACCTCGGTCAGTGAGGACTCGACGACCTCTTCGAGGACGGAACGGCGGAGGGAGGCTCGGGGTTGGTGCAGCCGCAGGCCGAGCACGAGGTTCTCGAAGATGCTGATTGGGAGCGGGTTGGGACGCTGAAAGACCATCCCGACCGTTCGTCGGAGCTGCGAGAGGGCAATATCTGGCTCGTAGATGTTCCGGCCAAGAATGCGAATCTCTCCCTGGGTGACGACATTCCCGTAGCGCTCATTGATCCGATTGAAACAGCGAAGAAGGGTCGTCTTGCCACACCCGGAAGGGCCGATCAACGAAGTGATCTGGCGATGGCGAATATCGAGGGAGACATCGCGCAGGGCCTGAAAGTCTCCGTACCAAAGATGGAGACCCCGAGTCTGCAAGCTGTAGTCGTCAGTGCTCTTGTCCTGCATCATCCAAAGATCCCGTTGACATATTCATAGGTCTGCCGCTGCGCCGGCTGCTCCGAGAAGATGACCTCGGTCCGGTCGAGTTCAACGATCTCTCCCTTCCACAGGAACATGGTCCGGTCGGCGAGTCTTCGCGCCTGCTGGGTCAGGTTGGTGACGAGCAGGATCGTCATCTGCGAACGAAGCTGGCGCAGAACCTCCTCGATCCGCATCGTCGTCACCGGGTCGATGGCGATCGAGAACTCGTCGAGACAGAGAATCTCTGGGTCGTGGGAGAGGGCACGTGCGATCGTCAGCCGTTGCTGCTGTCCCCCGGAGAGCTTGGTCCCGAGCGTCTCGAGCCGATCACGCACCTCGTCCCAGAGCGCCGCTTGGCGCAGCCAGCGCTCGACGATGACGTCGAGTTCCGCCCGATTCCGCAGGCCAGCCATCCGCGGGGCAAAAGCAACGTTCTCGTAGATGGTCATCGGCAACCCGACCGGCAGAGGGGCGACCATCCCAATCCTCCGTCGGAGCGCGTGCACATCTGTCTTTCTGTCGAGCAGGACGCCGTCGATGCGAACAGCCCCCGCCACGGAGGTCCCCGCCTGCTCGTGCAACGTGCGGTTGAGCGCCCGCAGGAGGGTGGTCTTGCCTGACTGCGCCGGCCCAATGATCGCCAGGATCTCGTGCTCCCGGACATCGAAGGTGAGGCCCCGCAGCGCTTCCTTCTGCCCGTACCGGACCGTCAGGCCACTCACGTCGATCTTGGGGCGATGGGGCGCGGAGCTGGAGGGGTACGTCATCGGATCACCACTTTTTTCGCGACCGGAGGTAGACACGAAAAAGGATCGAGAGGGCGTTGAAGGTCAGCACCGTCAGAAGAAGCACGACCGCGGTCGCGTAGGGCAAGGGTTCCGGAACATCCGGGACCTGGGTCGAGACGGTGAAGAGATGCATCGAGAGGGCCATGCATTGATCGAAGAGGCCGTAGGCGAGCCAGTCCCCTTCACGAATCGCCTTGTAGAAGACGGCCCCAGTGAACATCACCGGCGCGGTCTCTCCCGCTGTCCGGGAGACCTGGAGGATGACTCCGGTGAGGATCCCGCTGATCGAATTGGGCAGGACGACGTGCCAGATCGTCTGCCAGCGGGTCGCGCCAACGTTCCAGCAAGCCTCGCGGAAGGGACGTGGAACTGCCGCCAGCGCCTCACGCGTGCTGGCGATGATCACCGGCATTGTCATGATTGCCAGGGTCAGTGAGGCGGCGAGGATCGATCGCCCCATCCCGGAGAAGAGCACAAACGCGCCCAATCCGAAGAGCGCGTGGACGATGCTCGGAACGCCGGCCAGATTGACCACCGCCAAGTTGACCATCCGCGTCAACCAGCTCTCGCGGGCAT
The DNA here is from genome assembly GCA_049454155.1 of Blastocatellia bacterium. Taxonomy (GTDB): domain Bacteria; phylum Acidobacteriota; class Blastocatellia; order RBC074; family RBC074; genus CAIOZW01. The sequence goes on along the minus strand of JBMUAP010000575.1, from coordinate 226 downwards.
ACTCGTGCAGGTAGACCGCCGCGAGGACTCCCACCGGAGTCGCCACCAACAAGGAGAGAAGCACCAAGTAGATGGTTCCAAGCAGGGCAGGCCAGATTCCACCCGCCCGCATCCCGCGGATGGGTGGCTGCAGCAGAAAGTCGATCGAAAGGAGTGGCCAAGCTTGGGTGAGCAGATGCAGGACGATCAGCACCAGCGGCACGATCATGATCAACGCCATGGTGAG
>JBMUAP010000574.1:0-2489 GCA_049454155.1 Blastocatellia bacterium | reverse complement strand
CTCACGAGTCATCCTGGGCTCGAACTCTTTGCCAAGTTCTCGCCGGATGGGAAGTGGATCGCCTTCACCGGGCAGATCGATGGGGACGAGCAGGTCTACGTCATTCCCGCGACCGGAGGCGAGCCCCGCCAACTGACCTTCTATCCGGCGCGCGGGCCGCTCGCGCCCCGCTGGGGCTATGACAACCAAGTCTACGGCTGGACACCGGATGGTACCTCGATCCTCTTTCGTTCACATCGGGACGCCTGGACGCTTCCGTTGACACGGCTCTACCGGGTGGCGCTGACGGGAGGGCCCGCCGAGGCGCTGCCGATGCCGGAATCGGGGGCGGGCGAGTACTCGCCAGACGGGCGGCAGGTCGTCTATTCGCCGCGGGCCCGTGACTTCCGGTCCGAGAAGCGCTACGGCGGCGGGCAGGCCAACGATCTCTTTCTTTTCGACCTGCAGACGCGTGCGGTGCGTCGGCTGACTGATCATCCCCGGGCCGACCGGGATCCGATGTGGATCGGGCAGACGATCTATTTCACCTCCGACCGGGATGGGACCTTCAACCTCTACGCCTACGACCTGCGGACCTCCCGGACGACACAGTTGACCACGGAGAAGGTGTGGGACGTTCGTTGGCCCTCTTCGGATCAAGAGGGACGGATCGTCTACGAGTTGAACGGCCAGTTGCAGGTCTACGACATCCGGAAGAGGCAGAGTCGGCCGATCACGATCCAGGTACCCGATGAGGGGCTGGCGCGTCGTCCGGGCCGGATCTCCGTCGCAGGGCAGATCACCCATCTTGGGCTGAGTCCGAAGGGCGAGCGGGCGATCCTCGCGGCCCGCGGGGATCTCTTCAGTGTCCCGATCGAGAAAGGGGAGACCCGCAATCTGACCAGCTCCTCTGGGGCGCACGACAAGTGGCCGAGTTGGTCTCCGGACGGGTCACGGATCGCGTTCATCTCGGATCGGAGTGGCGAGGAGGAGATCTGGGTGGTTGCCCAGGACGGGTTAACACCGCCCGAGCAGTGGACCAAAGGTGGGAAGGCGATGCGCTACGCGCCGAAGTGGTCGCCGGATGGCTCCCGTCTCGCCTTTACCGACAAGGACGGTAAAGTCTGGGTCTTGACGGGCGCCGATCGGAGTCTGGTCGAGGTGGCGGATGCGCGGAACGGGCAGGTCTCAGATCACACGTGGTCACCGCGCGGCAATTTCCTGGCCTTCTCCTTGCCGGAGGAGAATCAGCAATCCTCCATCTATGTCTGGTCGAGCGGGGAGCAGCGGCTGCGACGGGTGACGAGTCTCGGCTTCAGCGCGCAGAATCCGGCCTGGGATCCGAGTGGACAGTACCTCTACTTCATTAGCCAGCGGGAGTATGCGCCACTCATCTCCGGGGCGGAGTTCAACTATGCGACGACACGGGATCTGGGGATCTTCGCGTTGGCGCTGCGTCGCAACGGACCGCACCCCTTTCCAGTCGAGAGCGACGAGGTGACGGTTACCCGTCCGGCTGAGGCGCCCCCCGCGAAGGAGGCCCCAGGCGCCGCCGCCTCGACGCCAGCGGGAGAGCTGGCCATCGACTTCGAGGGGATGGAGGGGCGTGTCACCCGGGTTCCGCTGCCACCCAATAACTATGCCGCGCTCTCGGCACGCGCGGGCCACCTGCTCTATGTGGTGACGCCGTCATTCTACTATGGTCGTCAGGCTGATCCGGCCCCCTCGCTGCGTCTCTTCTCGCTCAAGGAGCGGAAGGAGACGGTTCTGCTCGACGGGGTGGGGGGCTATGCGCTCTCGTCCGATGGCACGAAGGTGCTTGTTCGGCAGGGGGGAGCGATCGCCCTGCTCGACGCGGCTCCGGGCGGGGAGCGCTCCCGGAAGGCGATTTCGACCTCGCAACTGGCGGTCGACCGCGTGCCGGCCGAGGAGTGGAAGCAGATCTTTCACGAGGTCTGGCGCCGCTACCGCGACTTCTTCTACGTCCCCAATATGCACGGGTACGATTGGGAGGCCCTTCGGCGCCAGTACGAGCCGCTCCTCGCCCACGTCGCGCATCGCTCCGATCTGAACTACGTCATCAGCGAGATGATTGCTGAGTTGACGGTCCAGCACGCCTACATCGATGGCGGCGACTGGGCGATGTCGCCGCGACCCCAGGTGGCCCTGCCCGGAGCCCGGTTTGAACTCGACCGGGCCGCGGGGCGTTACCGCTTGGCGACCCTCCTCCGTGGGCAGAACGAGGAGGCGATCTACCGTTCTCCGCTCACCGAGGTCGGAGTCGAGCTGCAGCCGGGCGAGTACGTCCTCGCGATCAACGGGGAGGAGCTGACGGCGAACGACGATCCCTACCGCCTCCTTCGACATCGGGCTGGCGCGCCGGTGCGCTTGACCGTCAACCGCACCCCGACCCGCGAAGGGGCACGGACCGTCACCTTCCAGCCGGTCACAGATGAGCAGAACCTCCTCTATCTCAACTGGGTGCTCGGCAACCAGGCCAAGGTCGAACA
>JBMUAP010000573.1:0-2496 GCA_049454155.1 Blastocatellia bacterium | reverse complement strand
TGCTGCTCGCACGCGACCGGATGGGCGAGAAGCCACTCTACTTCACCCAACTCTCCGATGGGACCTTCCTCTTCGCCTCGGAGCTGAAGGCGCTCTTGACCCATCCGCGGGTCGAGCGACGGCTCGATCTGCGAGCCCTGCGCAAATATCTCCAGTACGAGTTCGTACCGGCGCCGCACACGATGCTGGCGGGGATCTTCAAGCTGCCCCCAGCCCATCGACTGATCGTCGAAGGGGGAGCGTGGCGGATGGAGCGTTATTGGAAGCTGCCCGATCCCGGCGAGCCGCGCCCGATCTCGCTGGCCCAGGCGGCGGAGGAGCTGCAGGAGCGGCTGCGCGAGGCGGTGCGGATCCGGCTGGTCGCCGATGTGCCGCTGGGCATCCTGCTCTCGGGAGGGATCGATTCGAGCACGGTGGCAGCGCTCGCTTGCGGCGAGGCCGGACAGCGGGTCGAGACCTTCTCGATCGCCTTCGCGGAGAAGTCCTTCGACGAATCGGCCTACGCACGACGGGTCGCCGCACATCTTGGCACCCACCATCACGAGGCAATGGTGACGGAACAGGAGATGCTGGGGATGGTGGAACGCCTCCCGATGCTGCTCGACGAGCCCCTCGGCGATGCCTCGCTCATCCCGACCTTTCTTTTGTCGGAATTTACACGGCGACACGTGACGGTGGCCCTGGGCGGGGACGGGGGAGACGAGCTGCTGGCGGGCTATCCGACCTACTTCGCGCACCGACTGGCCGAGTCGTATCGTCGACTGCCCTCCTGGGTGCGACGCGGAGTCATCGAGCCGCTCGTTGCGCGGCTGCCGGTCTCGACGGCAAACCTCTCGTTTGACTTCAAGGCGAAGCGGTTCGTCGAGGGAGCCGCCCTGCCGCTCGGAATGCGCCATACCGTCTGGATGGGCTCCTTCACGGCGCCGCAACAGGCCGAGCTGCTGCTGCCTGACATCTTGGCTGCGGTTCCCGACGAGGAGGTCTACGACGAGATTACCCCCTTCAACGTGCCCTCTGCGATCGATCCGGTCGAGCGGATGATGCGGTTCGATGCGGGCCACTATCTCTCGGAGGGGGTTCTGGTCAAGGTCGACCGAGCGAGCATGGCGGCTTCACTCGAGACGCGGGCCCCTTTTCTCGACCATACCCTCGTCGAGTTTCTCTGCTCGCTCCCCTTGTCGCTCAAGCTGCAAGGTCGCAACGGCAAGGTGGTTCTCAAGGAGGCGATGCGCGAGGACCTGCCGGCCAAGATCCTTGCCCGACCGAAGAAGGGCTTCGGGATGCCAGTGGCGCAGTGGTTGCAGCAAGGGCTTCGGCCCCTTGTCCGTGAGACGTTCGCCCCCGATCGGTTGCGGCGGCAAGGCCTCTTCTCGCCAAGTTATGTCGCCCGGCTCCTCGGGGAGCACGAAGCGGGACAGGCCGATCACCGCAAACTCCTCTGGACACTTCTGATGTTCGAGCTTTGGCCCTGCGCCCCCAAATAGTGTATGATCCGCCGTATGGCAGATACGAACCCGACATCATCGCCCAATCGCCCCGGCAGTGAGATGGCTGCCGCAGGCAAGCCTAAGAGCCTCCTGCGGGACTATCTCGAGCAGGGACTGATCACGGTCATCATGGCCCTCTTCCTGATGACCTTCATCGCCCAGGCAGTCGCGGTTCCGACCGGGTCGATGCAGAACACGATCAACATCGGCGACCATCTCTTCGTCAACAAGTTCATCTTTGGAAGCACGACCCCGGTGATCGGCAAGCTGCTCCCGACCCGCGAGATCCGTCGGGGAGATATCATCGTCTTCAAGCTGCCGAGCGATCCCAAGGTGAACTATGTCAAGCGGGTCATCGGGCTGCCCGGGGAGCAGGTGCTGGTGCGGGGGCGACGGGTCCTGATCAACGGGGTCGACCTGCCCGAAGAGCGGGTCACCGTCAAGCTGAGTGGGGACTACTCCAACCGCTCGGCGCTCGAAGTGGTCCGGACCGATCCGGCCCTTGCTGGTGCCTGGTACAAGGTCTACTACAGCGAGCGGAACGACGAGGAAGAGGAGGAGATGGGTGGATTTCACGACATGCGCTACGCCGTCGATGAACCATTTCTGATTCCGGCCAACTCCTACTTCGTCATGGGCGACAGTCGTGACAACAGCCTCGACAGCCGTTACTGGGGCGTGGTTCCCCGCGAGAACATCTTCGCCCGAGCCCTCTATGTGCATTGGTCGTTCAATCCGCGCGATCCGGAAGTGACCAACAACGACAGTTTCCTGCCAAGCATTCTTCGCGCCGCCAAGTTGGGGCGGATCGGTTCGGCGGTCAAGTAGACGCCATTCCGTCCCATTCCTGATCCCTTTTCTCACGCAGAGGCGCGGAGGTTTCTCGAGAAGCGGATTGCCCACCTTCTCCCATTCTTTCTCTCGTCCCTCGTCCCTCGCCCCTCGTCCCTCTTCCCTCGCCCCTCGCCCCTCGCCCCTCGCCCCTTCCCCCTCGCCCCTCGCCCCTCGC
>JBMUAP010000572.1:0-2519 GCA_049454155.1 Blastocatellia bacterium | reverse complement strand
CTCCCCCATTCTCCATTCTCAATTCTCAATTCTCCATTCTCCCCCATTCTCCATTTTCCCCCCATTCTCCATTATCCATTCTCCATTCTCCATTTACCCGGTTGGAGAGTGCCCAACTCCCAGGGGCCGACGCGGACACGGATCAGGCGGAGCGGCGGATGGCCGACTGCCGCCGTCATGCGGCGGACTTGACGGTTACGCCCTTCCCGGAGGGTGATCTCCAACCAAGCCGTTGGAATGTGTCGTCGTTCCCGGATCGGCGGATGGCGCGGCCAGAGATCGTCCGGGGGAGCGAGAGGGTTGACGCGAGCGGGCTTGGTCCACCCATCCCGCAGCAAGACCCCTTTGGCGAGGGACTGGCACGCCTTCGGCCCCGGCTCTCCCTCGACCTGTACCCAGTAGGTCTTCTCGAGGTGATGGCGCGGATCGGTGATCCGGTGCTGGAGCGCCCCGTCGTCCGTCAGGACGACCAGCCCCTCGCTGTCATAATCGAGCCGGCCCGCCGGATAGAGCCCCGGCCAGTCGAGAAAGGCGCCGAGCGTCGCACGCCCTTCGGCATCGGTAAACTGGCAGAGGACCTGAAAGGGTTTGTTGAGGAGTACCACCGTCACGGGGTCTCCTCCGGCACGGCAGGCGGCGCGGGGAGTTCGACGCGTACCCAGAGGATGCGCCGGTTGACGACCCGCTCGACGGTAAAGCGGATGCCCTGGTCCTCGACCGTGTCCCCAGGACGGAGCAGGCGCCCCGCGCGCGCGATCAGAAATCCCGCGACGGTTGTGTAGTCGTCCGACTCCGGAATCTGGAGCGGATACTTCCGGTTGGCCTCCCGCACCGGCACGCCCCCTTCCAGGTTGAAGATCCGCTCCTCCCCCCCGGGTCGCTTCTCGATCAGGGCGTCGTCGTGCTCGTCATGGATCTCCCCGACGATCTCCTCTAGCAGATCCTCCATCGTCAGGATGCCCTACAACCCGCCGCCCTCGTCGACGATGACGGCGAGGTGGTTTCGTTGGCGCTGCATCTGTTGCAGCGCTTCCGCCAAGCGAGCCGTCTCCGGCAGGAAGAGGGCCTTCCGCATTGCCTTCGTCAGCTCGAAATTCTGGGCTTGCAGCATGAAACTCAGGACATCCTTGCCGTGAACGATCCCGACAATGTTGTCGACCTGGTCGCGATAGACCGGCAATCGTGAATAGCCAGAATCCCGGAAGAGCGCTGCCAATTCGGGAAACGTTGCCTGCTCCGGAACGGCGACCACCTGCGTCCGCGGGATCATGACCTCCGTCACGGTCAGCTCCGAGAACTCGAAGACGTTGTGGATCAGCTCCTTCTCCTCCTGATCGAGCAGCCCCGATTGGTGGCTGAGATTGACCAGGTAGCGCAGCTCGTCCTCGGTGTAGGCGGTATGATGGCCCGGCCGAAACTCCACCCCAATCAGTCGCAGCAGCTTGATTCCCGAGTAGTTGATGAACTGGATGAAGGGCTGGAAGGCCTTGTAGAAGAGGTGCATGCCAGCGGCCGTCGCCAGGGAGATCGCTTCCGCCTTCTCGATCGCCAGTGCCTTCGGTGCATACTCACCCAGCACGAGATGAAGGTAGGTGATGACGGCGAGGGCGATGCCGATGGCGATCGTGTGCGCCAGCAAGGCCGAGGTCTCGACCGGCAGGTAGGTGAGGAGAAAGGGCTCGAGCCAAGCCGCCAGCGTCGACTCCCCAACCGCTCCGAGGGCCAGACTGGCGAGGGTAATCCCGAACTGGCTCGCCGAGAGCATCTCGTCGAGATGGTCGAGCGCCCGCAAGACGGCTGCCGCCCCCGCCGTTCCCGCCGCCGCGAGGGTCTCGATCCGCGCACGCCGCACGCTGACCAACGCAAACTCGACCGCAACAAAGAAGCCGTTGGCGACCACCAGCAGCAGAATCAGGAAGATCTTGAAGAGAACGATCGTCATCGTCCCCCTCCCGGCTGCGCCCGGAGAAACTCGACGGCCCGGTTCTCGGCCCACGCGCGATCGGGATCTCCCTGCCGACGACTGCAGAAGGCGACGTGCCCACCCTGGCGGGGTGCCAAGAGCCGGACGACCCGGCTCTCGCTCAATCGTCGATCCTCAAACGGAGCAAAGGGGATGAAGGGGTCGTCCTGGGCGTGGATGATCAATGCCGGCACCCGGATCGCAGGAATCCACGGCAGCGAACTCGCCCGCGCATAGTAGTCCCAGGCGTCCTTGAATCCATGGTAGGGCTGGAAATGGTTGTCCCACTCCCAGAGGTGTCGAATGCGCGGGAGTGGGCGCAGATCGTAGCGGCCCGGAAAGAGGCGGTCCTTCTCGCGGATCGTCCGCCGCAGGCTCCGCAGAAAGCGGGCCTCATAGAGCCAATTGCGCGGCTCGGCGATCGCCCGCGAGCAGGAGGCAAGATCGATCGGAGGGCTGATCGCACAGACTGCCCGCAGCAGCCGCAGCCCCTCTTCACCCAGCTCTCCCGCCAGCTTGAGAACTTGGTTCCCCCCCATCGAAAAGCCGACAAGGG
>JBMUAP010000571.1:0-2525 GCA_049454155.1 Blastocatellia bacterium | reverse complement strand
GTCTCAGCGTCGCTACCCCGACGTGCGCGGAAAGAGGAGGCCCAGTCATGCATTGTCAGGGGAGATGGATCAAGCCTACCAGGATTGGGATGCTGCTATTGTTGGCCGTTGTCGGCTGGCGTACCAGTGGTTCGGCCGCCTCACCCACCCCACAATCGTCGCGAGAGGTGCGGATCGTCCCACCCAGTGTCGTGGTCGATCAGACCGTCACGGTTGGCATCGAAGTGGTCGCGGCCGGTGGGGAACAGGCGGTTGCGCTCAGTTTGCGGTATGACCCGACAATCCTCAGTCGGCCCGCCGTCGCCCTTGGAACCGGAAGGGGAGAGGTTGGTCCCGCAGGAACGCCGACTTTCCTCACCAACTGGTCTGAATCCTCCCAGGGGCAACTCGGACTGTCTTGGAATCTTCCCGCTGGTCAAACCCTCTCGGCGGGCACTCACTCGCTCTTTCGCGTCACCTTCCGGGTCGAGTCGGCGGGTGGGGCCCTCCCCTCTGCAATCCTCTCCCTCGGAGATCTACCGGTGGGGCGGCAGATGACGAATGCCTCTGGTGCACCGCTCGCGGTTGGTTGGATCGATGCGCGGATCCCCCTCGCGAGTCTTCCCGTCGTGACGATTCTGCCCACCTCCCCAACTTCCCACGATTCGGTCTCTTTCACCTTGGCTGGGATCTGGTCCGATGCCTGTATTCCGCGTCAACCCGTTCTTCGGCGGACCGACCGGCTCCTCCGGATCGAAACGACCACCTTGGGAGAGTTCTGTGCCCAGGTGCTGACCCCCTACAGCTTGCCTGTCTCCCTCGGCAAACTCGAAGCTGGAACGTATCAGGTCGAGGTCGTCCACTCCCTCGCTCGAAGTTCCCTCCGGTTGGGCTCCTTCTCCTTCACGGTCCAGATGGGATTGACAAGCACCAACGCCGGGAATTACGCCGTAGGGCAGGTGGCGAGGGGATCGATTGTTGCCGCTTTCGGAACACAGCTCGCCTCCGGGAGCGAATCCGCCCCGACTCAGCCGCTCCCCACCTCCCTGGGAGGAACAACTGCCATCATTCGGGACGTCACCGGAACGGATCGGGCGGCGCCTCTCTTCTTCGTCTCTCCGCAACAGGTCAACTATCAGGTTCCAGTCGAGACGATCGAGGGTCCCGCCAGCTTGACCCTGACCAACCGACAAGGAGAGACCGCCATGAGCCGCCTGGAAGTGGTCCGGGTAGCGCCCGCTCTCTTCACCATGGATGGATCCGGTCAAGGACTACCGGTCGCCTCGCTGATCCGCACCACGGCCAACGGACAGCAGACCGAGGAGTCGGTCTGGAGGGCCATGCCCGGCGGGGGGGTTGTGCCGCGTCCCATTCCCCTCGGACCGTCGACCGATGATCTCTTTATTGTTCTCTACGGAACAGGGCTCCGCTTCCGCTCGGCCCTCTCGCACGTCTCGGTAACGATCGGAGGGGCGGCTGCCCAGGTGCTCTATCTAGGGGAGTCTGGTGGGTATGTTGGGCTGGATCAGTGCAACGTACGCATCCCGCGGTCGCTGCAGGGGCGAGGGGTCGTCGATGTCACCCTGATTGTCGACGGAATACGCGCCAATCAAGTCCAACTGACGATCGAATAACCCCCCCCGCCACTCCGCTCTCTTCAGCGGGTTACCGTCTTCCGCTGGCTGCTGTTCTTGAGCAGCTCGGACCGCCGCAGAAAGTAGCTCGACTTCATCCGACTCTGGCTGAAGAGCTTCTCCGCCTGATCGTCCCAGTGAGGTGAGTCCCGATGGTCGCTCATCCCGAGCGGGATAATGGTCCAGGACTGGGGAACCTTGGTCAGGACGACCACTTGAGTCGAGGTCTGCCCCCCCTGGCCAACCATCTCCTGGCCCCGCTTGGCAAAGGTGATCGCCCGCGGCGTCGACATCCCGTAATCCTGCAGCGTTCCTCCCGCTACGGGGTATGTCTTGCCGCCCTCCCTCCCTACACGAAAATAGCGGCCATACGGGGCCTCGATCGAGCCGACCCTCTCCGTCAACCACTTCACGGCGCCGCTCAGGGCCGCCGAGATCTGCGCATCGGTCAGATCACCGGGAACCTCGACCGCACGGCGCAACGCCGGGGTCTCCAGTGAGGCCTTGAAGGCAAAGAAGGAGAGGGCCCCCACCGAATCCGCGTCACTGCGCCGGTTCCAGTCGAGGATCTGGCGATAGACCTGCCCGGCCATCGCCGAGAGTCCGTTCCCGGCTCCCCCGTTGGCACTGCTGGCGGAGCCACCCGCGCCGAGCGTGCGCAGGCGCGCCTGCCACCGGTCTGCCTGGTAGACCTCTGGGCTATAGGCGAGGTCGATCGCCTGCTCGACCGTCACCCCCTGCGCCGCGTGGAGCTGTTCAAGGGTCATCGCTCCCCGCTGGTGCGCGGGACGGTTCTCGTCATTGTAGAGCCAGGGCCGATCGACATACTGCTCTGCCCGCATCGGGCTCTCTTTCATCATGGCGAACGGGGAGACGTTGTTGTTCTGCATGTACCCCTGCGGCGGGTTGGTC
>JBMUAP010000570.1:0-2532 GCA_049454155.1 Blastocatellia bacterium | reverse complement strand
CGGTCTCTGGTCGGCTTGGTCCACTTTCTGATTTTCCTCTCCGTGAGTAGTTACGGGGAAAGAGGGGGCAATTGATCGTAGTGCCGGGGGACGCGTGATCCGATCCCCGTGACGACTTCGTAGGAGATTGTTCCAATCTCCGCCGCCATCTCCTCCGCACGGATCGCGGGGGCGGAAACGGAGGGGCCTTGACGGCCGAGAAGAATCGCCTCGTCTCCCAAGGTGACACCCGGAATATCTGTCACGTCGACCAGTGTCAGATCCATGCTGACGCGCCCGACGATCGGCGCACGAGAGCCGCGGATGAGGACATGGCCCCGATTGGAGAGCGCGCGCCGCAGCCCATCGGCGTAGCCGATGGGCAGGGTGGCGATCCGACTGACCCTCTCGGTTCGATAGGTTCCCCCATACCCCAGGGGTTGGCCGGCGGGGACCCACTTGAGCAGAATGATCCGCGTATGGAGCGAGAGGACCGGGCGGAGCCGCTCCGCCGCGAGAGGGGCAACGGAGGGGGCGAGGACATCTCCCACCAAGCCATAGAGCGTGGCTCCGGCGCGCGCGAGAGTTCCCTGCGCCTCTGGAAACCGGTAGACCCCCGCACTATTGGCCAGGTGTCGCCAACGAATCCCACCTCTCACCGACTCGATCCGTTCGATCACCCGCTGAAACCTCGCAATCTGCTGCTGGGTGGTCCCTGGATCCTCCCCATCCGCATCGGCAAAGTGGGTCAGTACGCCGGTCACCCGGGCGTGGGGATAGGCGGGCAGGATCTCCATCCAGCTGGCCAGATCTTCCTCGAGGATGCCGAGCCGACCCATCCCGGTATCGATCTTGAGATGGTATTCGACGATTCGACCAGCTGCCCGCGCCTGTGCGTCGAGCTCCTCCAGGGCATCGCGACGGAAGATGGCTGGGACAATCCGATCTGCAACGATCTGCTCCCCCTGCCCCTGCCAGAAGCCTCCGACGCAGAAGATCGGCCGGGTAATTCCCACCTGCCGCAGGGCCCTGCCCTCTTCCGGCAGCGCAACGCCAAACCAGTCGGCGCCAATCGCTTCCAGGGCCTGCGCGCATCGGACCGCACCGTGACCGTAGGCGTCCGCCTTGAGCACTGCCATCAAATGCACGCCAACCGCGAGCTGGCGCCGGATTGCCCGATCGTTCGACTGGAGCGCTGCCAGATCGATCTCGGCCCAAGTTGGTCGAGCTCCGCTTGCCTCTGCCATCTCCCCTCCACCCTTCAACCTCCATGCCCCATCGAGACGACTGAAGATTGATACTCGCCTATTCCATCGCCTTGTCCTCGAACTTGGTCATCGATTTGAGGAAGACGAGATCGACACTGCCAATCGGTCCGTTCCGTTGCTTTCCAATGATGATCTCCGCGATGTTCTGGCGTTCGGTCTCGGGACGATAGAACTCCTCCCGGTAGATGAACATGACCACGTCGGCGTCCTGTTCGATGCTGCCCGATTCCCGCAGATCCGAGAGCTGCGGCTTATGGTTTCCGGTCCGTGTCTCTGGGGCCCGCGAGAGCTGCGAAAGGGCAATCAGGGGAACGTTGAGCTCCTTGGCCAGCATCTTCAGTTCCCTGGAGATCTGGGAGACCTCTTGCTGACGCGACTCATATCGACCACGCCCACTCATCAACTGCAAGTAGTCGACAATGATCATGTCAAGAGCCTTCTGCTCGTTGAGGAGACGGCGCGTCTTGGCCCGCATCTCCAGGACGGAGATCCCCGGCGTGTCATCGAGAAAGATCTGCGCCTCGGACAGTTCGCCGACGGCCATCCCAAGCCGCCGCCAATCGTCTCGCCCGAGCATTCCCGTCCGCAGCCGGTGCGCGTCAACTCTGGCCTGCGAACAGAGCATTCGCTGGACCAACTGCTCCTTGCTCATCTCGAGGGAGAAGACACCGACCACCGCCTTCTGGCCGTGATGCTGCGGGTGCAGCGCCGCATGCTGAGCAATGTTGAGACAGAAAGCCGTCTTGCCCATGGAGGGACGGGCAGCGATGATGATCAGGTCGCCGCGCTGCATCCCGGAGGTCATGAAGTCCAAGTCGCGGAAGCCGGTCGAGATTCCTGTAATCAACTGCTGTCGGCCAGCAATCTCATCGAGCACCTTGAGCTGCTTCCCAGCCACCTCGCCGATGTGGACAAACCCTTCTTTGACCCGGTCCTCGGCAATCGCGAAGATCTGGCGCTCCGCTTCGTCAAGAATCAGCTCAGGCTCCTCTTGCTCGTCGAAGGCCATCGCCATGATCTGGTTCGAGGCGCCAATCAACCGTCGCAGAGTCGACTTGCCTTTGACGATCCGCAGGTAGCTGTCCAGATTCGAAAACCGGGGAACTCCATCGAAGAGGCTCGTGATGTAGGCGACCCCTCCCACCGCGTCAAGCTCGCCGCTGCGACGCAACTCCTCTTGCAGGGTAATCGGATCAATCCCCCGCCCTTGTTCGACCAGGCGGCCCATCTTGTCAAAGATCAACCGGTGGGAGGAAAGGAAGAAATCGTCCGGCTTGAGCCGCTC
>JBMUAP010000569.1:0-2533 GCA_049454155.1 Blastocatellia bacterium | reverse complement strand
GGGGGGCGGGGTTAGACGGCGGGTGCGATCCGGCTGGGGCTCGAACTTACCCCGGCCAGGGCGCGCCGGATCGATCGGGTCTAGGCAGACGTGAGCAGGGAGATCGTGATCGAGACGCCGATCGGGGAGGTCCTTCCGGGAGACTTGCTGCGGGTCCGTCCAGGGGAGAAGATTCCCGTCGACGGAACCATCCTTGAAGGAAGCGGAACGGTCGACGAATCGATGCTGACGGGCGAACCGCTCCCGGTCGCCAAAGGAGTCGGCGAAGCCGTCCTGGGAGGGACGATCAACCACACCGGGAGCTTCGTCATGCGGGCGGATCGGGTCGGAGATGAGACGATGGTCGCGCGGATCATCCAGATGGTCGGAGAGGCGCAGCGAAGCCGGGCACCGATCCAACGCCTCGCCGACCAGGTGGCGGGATGGTTCGTGCCGGCGGTCGTCCTCGTCGCCGTGCTGACCTTTCTCGGCTGGAGCCTGCTCGGTCCGCCCCCCAGCCTCGCCTTCGGGCTGGTCAACGCGATTGCCGTTCTGATCATTGCCTGCCCCTGCGCGCTCGGGCTGGCCACGCCGATGTCGGTGATGGTCGGGACTGGGCGGGGCGCGCTGGCGGGCGTGCTGGTTCGCGACGCGGAAGCACTCGAAACGCTCTCGCGGGTCGACACACTCCTCCTCGACAAGACCGGGACCCTGACCCTCGGGCGCCCCGTCGTCGTCTCGGTCGACGCGGTCGTCCCTGGCGAAGAGGCGACCCTCCTGGCGATCGCCGCCGGCCTCGAAGAGCGAAGCGAACATCCGCTGGCCGGGGCGATCCTCAATGCGGCTCGAGAGCGGGGGATCGAGAGGATGCCGATCGCAAACTGGCAGGTGCACCCGGGGCTCGGTCTTGAGGGGGCAGACCCGGACGGCCGACTTGTCGCGCTGGGAAACCTGGCCTTGATCGTCGACACCCTGCGGCTCGAGATTCCTGCCTCGCTGCAGGTCCGTGCCGAGGAGCGACGCCGGACTGGAGAGACCCTCGTCTATCTCGCTCGCGAGCGGCAGGTGATCGGGGCCCTTGGCATCGCCGATCCGCTCAAACCGGACGCCACCGCGGCCCTCGACGCCTTGCGAAGAGAGGGGTTGCGGCTGATCATGCTGACCGGTGATCACCAGACCACCGCCGAGACCCTCGGCCGTCAGCTCGCGCTCGACGAGGTCATCGCCGATGTTCGCCCCGCCGGCAAACAAGCGGTCGTCCAGTCGCTGCTGGCAACCGGCCACACGGTGGCCATGGCCGGCGACGGGATCAACGATGCCCCGGCCCTGGCGGCGGCATCGGTCGGGATTGCCCTCGGAAACGGGACCGACATCGCCAAGGAGAGCGCCGGCATCGTCCTCGTTCGCGGTGATGTGCAGGGTCTCGTCCGGGCTCGCCACTTGAGCCGCGCGACGATGCGCAACATCCGTCAGAACCTCTTCTTCGCCTTCGCCTACAACGCCATTGGGATTCCCCTGGCCGCCGGGGTCCTCTACCCTTTCCTTGGACTGCTGCTCAGTCCGATGATCGCCAGCGCCGCCATGACCTTCAGCTCCGTCTCGGTCATCGCCAATGCGCTTCGACTGCGCCGGATTCGTCTTTAAAGAGGAGATCGCCTGTCCCTCTCCGCCAACAAGTGCGGGAGGGGAACCTGGGCAGATCGAAGGAGAAGAGCCACTTGCCGACCTCTCCCACCAGCCGTTCCTGCCAAGAATGCCAGCGGCCAGTGGCGCGGCGTTACCAGGAGTATGCGATCGTGCCGCCTGCGACACCCGGTCGTGTCGACCTGGAGGGGGTTGAGGAGAGATGGCTCTGCCCGCGTTGCGCACGGGCCGCACGTCGCTCCCGCCCCTCCCCGCACGGCTCTTCTCCAGAAGCGGCAGGACCGCTCCTCTCCCGCCGCGAATTGATCGATCGGCTCGACACCTTCTTCGCCGAATCCGGCGCACACGAGATCTGTGCACGCTGCCATCGACAGGGGACAGGCTGCTGCCCTCCGAGCTGCCGGGTCATGGGGAGCGCAGGCTGTGACCCGAACCACCCCACCGGCAAGACCGTCTTCTGCGCAACCTTCCTCTGTAGCGCGCTGCTCAACGCGATCAGCGAGGTTGACCCCGCACTTGGACGGAGCCTCCAACAGTCCAAGAAGGTGCTAGGCAATCCCGAATTCCATCTCTACCAGTTGATCACGCGCGTCCCCCGCGCAGAGAGAGAGACCGAGATCCCGCTCCGTCTGCCGGAACGCTATCCCTTGCCGGAAGGGCTCGACCGCGGACCGGCCCTCCGCCCTGCCCTGCTCGCCTTGGCCGAGGAGGTTCTGGCCATCCGCCGCCTCTGGCAGAAGGAGGAGCAGAGGGAGTTCGCGCCCCTCTCCTCTTGAAACAGAAAGGTATCCCGATGCCACAACGCCGATCTCTGATGATCCTTCCCCTGCTCAGCCTTCTCTTCCTCTGGCTGCCCGACTCGCTTCGCCAGTCCCCAGCGCCCCCTCCCCCTGAGAGAGAAGAGGCCGCC
>JBMUAP010000568.1:0-2545 GCA_049454155.1 Blastocatellia bacterium | reverse complement strand
TCTCCGAGAGCTTCCGCCAATCTCACCATCCCTCCATACCAGATAAAGACCTCCCTGGCCTCGCGTTCCCGCATCAAGTCCTGCCAATCGACGACGCGAAAGAGGAGGAGCAGGGAGATTCCGAGAAGGGCAACGACGGCATAGTCAATGCTGTGAAGGCGGTTGGTGGTCGCCCAGAGCAGTCCGGTCAGGATGAAAGTGACGAGCATGGCCTTCTCCGCCAGGCTGGTTGGTCCCATTCGGGCCAGCTCGCGAGAGGCAAAGGTCGCCGCGGCGGGGGTCTCCTTGATCTCTGGCGGGAAAAACCGATAGACCAGCCAGCCCGTCACGAGGAGGGAGAGGATCCCGGGCACGATTCCCCCAAGCATCCAGGTGGTATAGTTGAGGTCGATGCCCGTCTGTTGGCGGGCCAGTCGTTGAATGACCAGATTGCCGGCCTGCCCCGTCAGGAAGGTCGCGCAGATGACGACCTCACACTGGTAGACAAAGACCATCAGGAAGGCTCCCAGCCGGTTGGCAGTGGGACCTGGATGGGAATCGTACTCTTCGGCGAGGCTGCGAGTAATCGGAAAGGTGATGCCGCCGCAGCGGGCTCCATTCGAGGGAATGACGGTGGCGAGGAGTGCGTCGGTCCCCACCAAGGCGAAGCCGAGCCCAAGGGAGCGCCGACCAAACCAACGAATGAAGTAGAGAGCGATGCGTCGCCCGAGCCCGGCCTTGATCATCCCGCGCGCCATGAAGAAGGCGGCGAGGACCAACCAGACGACGGGGTCCGCAAACCCGGCCAGGAGTGACTTGAGCCGCAGGGCTTCCAGCGCTTTGGAGTCCGCCGCGGTGGCTGCCAGGGCCGCGGGAACGGGCATGGAACGCGTGATGGCCAGCGCCGCAATCCCGAGCAGCACCATCGCGCCTCCCGGGACCGGCCGGAGAATCGACCCGAGGATGGTCGCCATGAAGATGGCAAACAGTCGCCAGGATGCTGGGGTGATCCCATCCGGCACGGGGAAGGCGGCGATCCCACCCCCGACGCCCAGCACCAACCCCCATTTCAGCAGCAGGGTCCGCCGCGCTCCCGCCGGGAGCACACCTTGCCCTGCCTGGTCTGAATCCGTATGATCCGACTGCTCCATACACTGCCTCCTGGCCTCTCCTGCGGCCCGCGACTCAGCCTCGACGTGCCCCTGCCATTCAATCCCCTGCGGATACTAAACAATCTCTCCGTGGGATACCAGCTTTCCCACTCCCTTGGAAGGCGATATTTCCGGGACCGACGGGGCAAAATCGAAGGAAGGCTGCAGGAAAGGAAGAATGAATCCGTTCTCTGAATTATAATGTGGGGTGCTCACGTAAAAAGAGCCGGGACAGTTCCCCATGGAGAGAGATCGACTGGAGAGAGATAACTTGGGAAGGAGGGCCGATGCGAAGGCAAGCGGAGCGGAGAGGAGAGAAGGGTTCCCGTCAAGTGACAGCAGGATGGGCTGCTGCGGTAGCCATCGCCGATGTTGAGCCGAGACGATCAACAGATCAGCCGTTCCTCTGGAGCTGGCTCGGGGTTGGGCTGCTCTGGCTCTCGCTGGCCGGAGCGGCCTTCGTGGCACCGACTCAGGCACAGTCAAGGAGCAGGGGACAGAAACCACTCGACCTGAAGAACGACCCGACGATGATTGGCAAACGGGACATCAACAAGGGCAACCTTGCCTTCTACTCGATCGACAGAGAGGTGGCGATTGGCCGCCAGCTGGCAGCCGAGATCGATCAGACCTCCCGACTGGTCACCGACACGGCAGTCAACGAGTTCGTCAACCGGATCGGTCAGAACCTGGTGCTCCATTCAGATGCCAAACTCCCCTTCACGATCAAGGTGATCGACGAGCCAGAGGTCAACGCCTTCGCCCTGCCCGGAGGGTTCCTCTACATCAACCGTGGGCTGCTCGAAGCGGCGGAGAATGAAGCGGAAGTGGCCGGCGTGCTGGCTCATGAGATCGCCCACGTGACTGCCCGTCACGGCATCGAACAGGCCTCGAAGGGGGAACTGCTCAACTATGCCTCTATCCCCCTGCTCTTTCTGGGAGGGTGGGGAGGCTATATTCTGCAGCAGGTCGCCGGCATTGCCGTCCCACTGACATTTCTCAAGTTCTCGCGCGGCGCGGAGCGGGAGGCGGATCGACTGGGAGCGCAGTATATGTGGGCGACCGGCTACGATCCGACCGCGCTCATCACCTTCTTCGAGAAGCTCCAACGGGTTGAGAAGAGTCGCCCCGGGGCGATCTCCAAGATCTTCAGCACCCACCCGATGACGGAAGACCGGATTCGCGATGTGCAAGCGCTGATCCGCCAGTTCCCAGATCGCGGAGAGTACCAGCTCAACAGCTCGGAGTACGCGGGGATTCGATCGCGATTGACGGCGCTCAGCGCCGTGTCAGCGGGGGCAGGTGGCCCAGGAGAGGGGGCGGACGGTCGCCCAACGCTCCGGCGCAGACCGGCCGAGGCGACCGATCAACCCACACCTGAGCGTCAAGACGGGGAGAATGGGAGAGCGACCGAA
>JBMUAP010000567.1:0-2550 GCA_049454155.1 Blastocatellia bacterium | reverse complement strand
CGACCGAGATGCGGTTTTCGAGGCGGATCGGCGGGAGACCTTTCAGCTCGATCGAACCTTCGAGAAGGAGGGTCGAGTCCCCAATCGTCCGTTCGGTCGATCCGATCGTCGCGATCAAGGTCATCTGCAGGAGGATCGGGGTCAGAAAACGGTCTGCGACCAGATCGAAGCGAAAGGGGTGGAGCGTTCCCCGGCTGGTGCGGAGATCGATCTCGACCGGGATGGTTCGCGGGGCACTGCCCAATTCGCCGTAGATTCCTGGGGCCCGGTCGCCTCGCACCACCCCGACCATGCTCGTCGGATAGCTGAGCTTGAAGGACGAGGCCGCCGAGGAGAGGACCGTCACCACCTCCCCCTCGTGCATCGGGAAATCGGAGACTCCAAGGGAGAGGAAAGGGTGACCAAAGGCGTAGATCCGGTCTCCATCGCGCCAAGTGACCGTCCCGGCGGCGGAGACGGAGTAGTCTCCCCGGATCAGCGGAACGACAACTGTCGATCCAGGCTTGAGGGTCGAGGCATCGGCTTTCTTGAGCTCTGTGGTCGGCGTCGCCGCGGCAACTCCAGCGAGCGGGGCAAAGCCCCATCGACGAAAGAGGGGCGCAAAGCGGGCGATCGTCTCCGGACTGATTCCGGTCAAGGCGAGCGGAGTAGCGATCGGCTGCAGACTCGGGGATGCCCCGGCGACGACCGGTTCCGCTTCCGCCGCCGAGGTCAGCTGCGCGAGGAAGGCGCGCTCCACATCGGTCGCTCCAGTGAAGAGAAAATCGGTATAGCCGAAGGATCGCCACTCTTCCCTCTGGGTCGATGACCGGAGACTCGTCCCAGCCCCCTTCGAGGGTGCTGGAGCCGTTGTCTGCTCAAAGGCCTCGATCATGTGCTCGATCGGGGTGATCCCAGCAATCGGGTCCTTGGCAAACTGGTAACCGAAGGCGACCGCCCCGACCAACCGGCCTTCAATGTAGACCGGGCTCCCGCTCATGCCTTGAAAGACCCCGACCCGCTCGATCTCTTCGCCGACCAGTCGGCTGAGGACGGCCGACTGGCGCGGATGCGGAAAGCCTTTGAGCACCCCGAGAATCTCGAGAGCGAACGGTTTCGGTTCCCTCCCGACAAAGACCGTGTAGCCAGTCGCGCGCATCCCTGGGCGAATCTCTTCCAGTGGGAAAAAAGCCGAACGGTCGCGCGGCGGTCGAGTCGCAGAAGAACGGACCTCCTGTTCCGGCAGAGAGATCCTCTGACTGGCTGCTGCCGCCACCCCAAGGCCAGCTCCGAAGCCTCCGCAAATTCCTGTCAGAAGGAGCAGACCGATCAGGCGTTCCCAACGGGCAGCGACCTCAGCGGTCACAGGAAAACGACAGCGCAGTTCGAGCGGCTGGCCCCAGCGACGCGATGTGGATCGTGGGAAGAGAAGGTTCGTCCGGCTGATTCGTCTCATGATGGGCCACCGTGCTCCGGGTTGTGATAGGGCGAATAGGCCATGTGGGCCCTGTAGGACAGATAGGTCCTGTTCGTTATATCCGTCCTATCCGTCCTATTCGTTCTATCGGTCCTATTCGTCCTATCCGTCCTAGGGCAATATAGCACAGCAACAACAAGTTGCCAGCGATGCAGGAATGGAGCGATTCCGATGGTGAAGCGGGGTAAAAAGGAACGAATCTACATACTGACAGGCGGCGAGAGCCGACGTATGGGGCAGGACAAGGCCTGGGTCGAGGTGGCCGGTCAACCAATGATCCGCCGGGTACTGGCAGTCGCCGAAGAGGTCGCGCCAGTGGGTGGGCTGGTCGTCTCTCTTGACCAAGCTGACTCCCCCGCCTACCAAGAGTTGGCGAGGGAACGAACCATCCGCCTCCTCCCCGACCGCATCGCCGGACTTGGTCCGCTCGGAGGGCTCGCCACGGCACTCCACGACGCCGGACCCGAGGCGACCGTCCTGCTCTTGGCGGTCGATCTTCCCTTGCTGACTGAGGCACTGCTCCATCGACTCTTGTCGATCCACTGGAGAGTTGACCCCGACTTGACTGTCCCACTCGACCGCGAGGGTCACCCTCAACCTCTCACCGCCTGCTATCAGGGCACGCTCATCCGCTTAGTTACCCAGCTTTTGGACCGGAGAGAGCGCCGACTAACGGCTCTTTGCGCTCCGAATGGATCCTATTCAGCCCCCAAATGCCTCCAAATTCCCTTCTCAAATCTGTCTGATCTACCTGGAGCAGATCAATTTTTTCTCAATTGCAATCGCTGGGTAGACCTTCCCCCCCCCTCCCTCTCAGATTCTGATTCAATTGGCTGAGATCGCGAGGAGAGAGGATTTGGACAGTTTAAACACGATTAACGTGTCTCCAGGCTGCAACAAGTTGAACTTGAAGAAAGGAAACAAATTCAGGCATCAACATCACGTCAAGTCGTCACTTCCAGGAAAATGAAAACTGAACGCCAGTAATCCTCTCCCAACCGGTCATTTGGGCTGTCGAAAGACTGGACATCTCGCGCATCAAAATCAAAATTTCTTTCGATGAAAAATGAGACTCGACCCCATCCCCTACAAGT
>JBMUAP010000566.1:0-2558 GCA_049454155.1 Blastocatellia bacterium | reverse complement strand
ATGTACCCGTGGGATTCGTACAAGCGGAGAGCAGCGACATTCTCGACGCGGACTTCCAGTCGGACGGTGGAGATGCCACGACTGCGAAAATTGCGCTCCATTTCGAGCAACAGCAGGTGGGCGAGACCTCGTCGTTGCCGTTCCGGTGCCACGCCGAGGGCGGTGATGTGGCCCACTCCATCCATCTCGATGATCGAGACGATTAAGGCGACCATGCGATCGTTATCTTCCCCGATCTGGCGGGCAATCGTGTTGGGATTCGAGAGGAGGTACCGGAAGGTCTCCCGCTCATACGCCTCTCCATCGACGAAGCATCGCAGGTCGAGTTGCCAGACCTCATCGAGGTCTGCCAGCGTGATGGGGTGCATCGTTCCCCGAAAGAGGGAAAGTGGGGAACGGGCGTGGGATGAAGGCGTCAGGGCAAAGGAACTCATATCAGATCAATAACATGCAGTCTCCGTAGCTGTAAAACCGATACCGCGATTGGACCGCATGGGCATAGGCCCCAAGGACGGTCTCTCGCCCCCCAAATGCGGAGACGAGCATCAACAGCGTCGATTGCGGCAGATGGAAATTGGTGAGCAGTCCATCGATGGCTCGGAAGCGATAGCCGGGGTAGATGAAGAGGTTGGTCGGTCTGCGTTCGGTGCGGATCGTTCCGTCCTCGTTGGCCGCGCTTTCGAGCGCACGCACGGAGGTGGTGCCGATCGCGATCAACCGTCCACCGGCCCGGCGAAGATCGTTCATCTGCGCCGCTGCCTGCGGGGAGATGTCGTACTGTTCGGCATCGAGCTGGTGGTCCTCGACCTCCTCGACGCGGATGGGTTGGAAGGTTGCATAGCCCACGTGGTGGGTAATTTCGATGATCTCGACGCCCTTGTCGCGGAGTTGGGCGAGAATCGGGGCGGAGAAGTGGAGGCCGGCAGTCGGGGCGGCGACCGCACCACGTTGGCTGGCATAGATCGTCTGGTAGCGGGGTTCGTCGAGCCGCTGCGTCGGGCTGGCATCGCGTTTGATGTAGGGCGGGAGCGGGGTTTGTCCAATTCGATCGACGGCGGCATTGAAGGCGACGTCAGACTCGAACCGGAGCCGACGTCGGCCATCGGGGAGCACCTCGATCACCTCCGCGCGCAACTCTCCCTCACCGAAGACGAGCCGTGTCCCTCGTTGGACGACTCGCCCGGGTTTGGCGAGGACCTCCCATTCGACCACCTCCCCGGTTCCCCCCTCACCGAAAGGCCCGGCAGGACCGACTGGGCGCAACAGGAATGCCTCCACGGTCGCGCCAACTCCGGTCCGATCCGGCCCCGCCAGCCGATGCCCAAGCAGGCGGGCAGGGAAGACTCGCGTGTTGTTCAGGACAATTCCGTCGCCGGCTTGAAGCAGGTCTGGGAGGTCTCGGAACTGGCGATCTTCCCATCGACCCGCAGCTCGGTTGACGACCAGCATCCGGGATCCATCCCGCTCTTCGAGGGGTTCCTGGGCGATCAGCTCAGGGGGCAGTGCAAAGTCAAAATCGCTCAACTTCATAGACGAAATCCAATCATCCCAGGGGGCAGCGGCTCTTCTCCTTTGGGAATCCCCTGCCAATGGGGGGGCATTATGGTATCTGGGGAGGCAGTCCCAGATGGTGATAAGCGCGGGGGGTCGCGACCCGGCCGCGCGGCGTCCGATTGAGCAGACCAATCTGGATCAGGTAGGGCTCATACATCTCTTCGATGGCCTCTTTCTCCTCACTGATGGCGGCCGAGAGGGTGGCGATTCCGACAGGGCCGCCGGAAAACTTGTCGACAATTGTCGTCAGCAGTTTCCGGTCGATCTCATCGAGCCCATACCGATCGACCTCCATGCGATTCAGTGCATCCTCGGCGACTTCGGCAGTGATCCCCCTCTGCCAGATGACATCGGCATAGTCACGGACACGGCGCAGCAGACGATTGGCGACGCGTGGAGTTCCGCGGGCACGTTCGGCGATGGCGAGTGCGCCGGCCGGGTCGATCTCCGCACCGAGAATGGCCGCCGAGCGCTCGACGATGATCCGTAATTCCTCGACGGGGTAGAAGTCGAGGTGGAAGTGGATGCCGAACCGGCCCCGCAGGGGAGAGCTGATCATTCCCGGTCGAGTGGTCGCTCCAATCAAGGTGAAGCGGGGGAGTTCCAGCTTGACAGACCTCGCCGATGGCCCTTGTCCGATCACCAAGTCCAGCTCGAAGTCCTCCATCGCTGGATAGAGGATCTCCTCGATGGCGGGGTGGAGCCGGTGGATCTCGTCGATGAAGAGGACTTCGCCCTCTTCCAGATTGGTCAGGAGTGCGGCAAGGTCCCCCGCCTTCTCGATGACGGGCCCAGCCGTCACCTTGACCCGTGCCTGCATCTCCCGGGCAATGATCGTCGCCAGCGTCGTCTTTCCCAAGCCGGGCGGGCCATTGAGCAGGACGTGATCGAGCGATTCTCCACGGCCGCGTGCCGCCTGGAGAAAGATTTCGAGATTGGCCCGGATTTTGGGTTGTCCGACATAGTCATGCAGCCGCTGCGGGCGCAGCGACGGATCGGCCGAT
>JBMUAP010000565.1:0-2570 GCA_049454155.1 Blastocatellia bacterium | reverse complement strand
GCCCCCCTTTCCCAACATGGCTTGAGGTGGCGTCCAAGAGGTCCGGATGGCCCATCCAGTAAGCCTTGGGTCACGCCTTCGGGCTTGGAATGAACGACTGAACGGTGGAGAAGCATGGACGAACGCGACTTTTATCAGGAAAAGACCGAGATCAAGACGGCGACCTATTCGTGTCCGCGGTGTCGCGAGAGCGCCGAGTTCAAGATTCGCTGGTTGCGCCGCTCGAAGAAGCGGGACCTCCCCCGCGGGGCCAGCGAACTCGACCGCGCGAAATTTGCCAAGGCACGCGACTACCTCGTCCGCATCGACGATCAGCTCTTCTGCCCCAATCCGCGTTGCCGCAGCAAATTCGAGATTCCCAACTCCCAGACGGTCGTCTTCGTCTGAAATCGAACCCGAACCCGTGACGGTCCCGGATGACCTACGATCAGTTTCTTGCAACTTTGACCGAGGCAGTGCCCCCGCAGGAGAGGGGCGAGGGGCGAGGGGTGAGGGGTGAGGGGTGAGGGGTGAGGGGTGAGGGGCGAGGGGCGAGGGGATAGGGACGAGAGAAAGAATGTGAAAAAGTGGGCGATCCGCTTCCAGAAAACCTTCGCGTCTTCGCGCCTTCGCGTGAGAAAAAACAACCGGGCCCTCGCTGTGGGGAGAGACTCACGCGACAGGGAAGAGGCGGGCCTTGGCCGGAGTCTTGATTTCGGATGATTTGGAGAGGTGCACCATGAGCAAGCAGAAGCAGCAGTCCTTGACGCGCAGAACCTTCCTTCAGGGAGCGACCGCCGGCGCGGCGATTGTCGCCGGTACTGGCACCAGCGCGGCCACGCCCGCTGGGGGGCTCTCCACCCTCCCCGATGCCGCCGCCAATGGCAAACTCGCGCTGCTGGGCGGCAAACCGGTCCGGACGAGCCCCTTCACCGCTTGGCCGATCATGGCCGAGCCAGAGGAGAAGCACCTCCTCGAAGTGCTCCACAGCAAGCGCTGGAACCGGATGGAAGGGAGCCGCGTTGCCCAGTTTGAGAAGCTCTGGTCTCAACAGCTCGGCGTCCATGACTGCCTGGCGACCTCGAGCGGTACCAGTGCCCTCGCCTGCTCGATGAACGCCCTCGAGATTGGGCCTGGGGACGAGGTGATCGTCCCCCCTTACACCTTCGTCGCGACGATCAACGCGGTGCTCATGCAGCACGCCCTCCCGGTCTTTGTCGATACCGACCGTGAGACGATGCAGATCGATGCCCGCAAGGTCGAGGCGGCGATCACTCCCCGGACCCGGGCGATCCTCCCCGTCCACCTCGGCGGCTCGGTCGCCGACATGGATACCCTCCTCGAGATCTCGCGCCGCCGGCAGATTCCGCTCCTCGAGGACGCCTGCCAGTCGCACCTCGCCGAATGGCGTGGCCGCAAGGTCGGGACGCTCGGCGACCTCGGCTGCTTCAGCCTTCAGGCCTCCAAGAACCTCAACTCCGGCGAAGGTGGCGTCATCGTCAGCCAGAATCAGACGCTGCTCGACATCTGCCGCAGCTTCCACAACCAAGGGCGCGGCCAAGCCGATACCAGCTTCGCCTACGTCCGCAATGGCGACAATCGCCGCATGACCGAGTTTCAGGGCGCGATCCTCCTCGCCCAACTGACCCGCCTCGAAGAGCAGGCCCAACGCCGGGAGCAGAACGCTGCCCACCTCACCAAGCTCCTCCGCGAAATCCCCGGCATCACCCCGGCGCGGATGTACGAGGGCTGCACCCGGAACGCCTATCACCTCTACATGCTGCGCTACGATCCAGCCCCCTTCAAAGGCCTCTCCCGCGCCCGCTTTCTCCAGGCCCTCCGCGCTGAAGGCATCCCGGGCGGTGGCGGCTACTCTCCGCTCTACCGCGAACCGTTCCTCGAGAACACGCTCCAGTCGCGCGCCTCCCGTTACGTCTACACCGCCAAGCAGCTCGACGACTACCGCGCGAGCCTCCAGTGCCCCGAGAACGACCGCCTCTGCGCCGAAGCCGTCTGGTTTACCCAGACGATGTTCCTCGGGACTCGCGCCGACATGGAGCAGATCGCCGCTGCCATCGAGAAGATCCATCGCCAGGCAGAGGGCCTCCTCCAGGCGTGAGCTGGGCGGTCAAGTCAGGGAGGGGAAGGGGAGCTCACGCGAAGCCGCGAAGCCGCCAAGGAAGAAGAAGACTCAAGAGAGAATTGAAGCGGCGACGATGCCTGCGTCCCTTGGCATTCAGCCTGCACTGGACTTAGGACATTTTGCTCCCCAAAAGGGGACCTATTCGCCAGTGCCTCATTTCAACACGGGCCGCAGGGATTGTAGGGGCAACCCTTGTGGTTGCCCCATCGCTCGTTCAAGCGGGAATAGGGCAGGCACAAGGCCTGCCCCTACAAATCGCAGTGGCTCTCTCATTTACCGTCTCGGCGGGCAAAGCTGGCTCCCCAACGGCTGCTCCCAATTCTTCATTCTCCATTTTCTCCCCATTCCACATTCTCCATTCTCCATTATCAATTATCCATTTTCTCCACATTCTCCATACCTACTCACCTGATCTCCGGCAGCCCAAGCTCCCGCAGAAATGAATTGT
>JBMUAP010000564.1:0-2570 GCA_049454155.1 Blastocatellia bacterium | reverse complement strand
ATGCTTCTCTCCGTTTGCAGATTGCTCGCAGTCTACGGACTGCCTCTATTCTCTTTGCGTCTTCGCTTCTTGTCGGGGCACAAGGCCCGCCAAGCCCATTACCGATCAGTCATTCGAGACGACCACGGTCAAGTGGCTGTAATGGCGTCGCTCGCGATAGGCGCGTCCCATCGGAGCGGGCCGTACCCGCCGACGATGCTTGGTCGTTCCGGTGTCAGCGTAGCAAGCTTTGACCTTCAATTCGTCAACATCGACCATGATATTGTCGAGTTGTGCTTGCTGCTCGGCGTTCGCGCGAGCCGATTCGAGAACCTTGAAGATCAGCCCGGCGGCGCGCTTATTGGTAAACCGCAGAATATCGCGTGCCTCGCTGTAGCGGCGACCGCGGATCAGGTCCATGACCAGCTTCGCCTTCTGCGACGAAATTTTGACATTGGTGGCCTTCGCAATTGCTTCCATGGTGCGTCCCCTGAGCGGCCTCCGGCGATTGCACCGTGGCCCCTCTCCTCTCAACTTGGCTGAAACTCTACTTCCTGCCGGAAGACTTCTCCGCCTTGTCAGCGTGCCCCTTGAATGTTCGCGTCGGAGAGAACTCCCCCAGTTTATGACCAACCATATTTTCGGTGACGTAAACGGGGATGAACTTCTTCCCATTGTGAACAGCAAGAGTGTGACCGACCATCTCTGGGATGATCGTCGAACGCCGTGACCAGGTCTTGTGGACCTTCTTCTCGTTGGCGGCATTCATCTTCTCGATCACCTTCAGAAGGTGGTCATCAATAAAAGGGCCTTTTTTGACTGAACGTGCCATATTCGTATCTCGACTCAAACGGAAAGTGGCTTACTTCGTCCTTCGCTTGACGATGAACTGATCGGTTCGTTTGTTGTTCCGGGTCTTGTAGCCGCGCGTCGGTTGACCCCAGGGGCTGACCGGGTGGCGACCACCGGAAGTCTTTCCCTCGCCTCCGCCGTGCGGGTGATCGACTGGGTTCATCGCCACCCCGCGGACGGTCGGACGGATTCCCTTCCAGCGAGTCCGGCCGGCCTTTCCAACAGAGACATTTTCGTGCTCGACGTTTCCTACTTGCCCAATGGTCGCCATGCAGAGCACCGAGACGATCCGGATCTCACCAGAGGGGAGACGCAATTGCGCTCGCTCGGTATCCTTGGCGACAAGCTGGGCGAAGCTGCCGGCGCTGCGGGCCATCTGGCCACCCTTGCCAGGCTTGAGCTCGATGTTGTGAATCTGGGTTCCGAGCGGGATATTGCGAATCGGCAACGCGTTGCCGGTGAGGATATCTGCATCGGGACCGGCGAGAATCATCTGGCCGACCTGCAATCCGACTGGCGCGAGAATGTAGCGCTTCTCGCCGTCAACGTAGTTGATCAAGGCGATCCGTGCCGACCGGTTGGGATCGTACTCAATCGTCGCGACCTTCCCAGGAATCCCAAACTTGTTGCGCTTGAAATCGATGATGCGATAGTGGCGTTTGTGACCACCACCTCGATGACGAACCGTCATCTTGCCAAGATTGTTTCGCCCACTCGTCCGTTTCTTGCTGTCAAGCAGCGGCTTATGGGGCTGACTGGTGGTCAGCTCATCGTTGGTCAGGTATGTCTGGTAGCGCCGCGCCGGGCTGGTTGGCGTTAGTTTCTTGATTCCCATCGACGTTCCCTTCCGTGCACTCCACTCTCTGCCGGTGGTTAAATGGATTCCGCGTAATCGATCTGATGACCGGGCTTGAGCGTGACATAGGCCTTTTTCCAATCGGGCTTCTTCCCGATCGTGCGGCCACGGCGCACCTCTTTGCCATGGTAGTTGGCGACGCGGACTTGGTCCACTTGCACTTTGAAGATCGACTCGACTGCAGTCTTGATCTCGTGCTTGCCAGCACCTATGGCGACGCGAAAGACAAGAATCTGTCGATCGCGCTTGATGGTCTTCCCGTTCTTTGTGTCCCGGATCTCTCCCGTGCTCGACTCCTTCAACTCCAACGCTTTCTCGGTAATCACCGGAGCTTTGAGCACATCCCAGATGGTCTTCATAACATTCTCCACGTATTCCGCAACGAGCGCCACATCACTTGGCTGCGCGGCCAAGGGGAGCTTGATTGCCCACCGGCAATCAGCTGCTCAACCGCTCTTGCAGAAGATTGATGGCCTCCCGCGTGAAGACGATCTTCTCGTGGTAGAGCACATCATAAATATTGACGTTGACGTCAGCTGCGACCTTGACCCCTTGAATGTTACGCGAAGAGAGCACCAAATTCTGGGTCGGATTGGCCTCGACGATGAGGGTCTTGGTGTTCCAGCCCATCACCTTGGCCACGCCGGTGAAGACCTTGGTCTTGTGCGTCTCCAAATCGAAGGCTTCGACGACCACAAGGTTTCCTTCACGCAGCCGCTCGGAGAGTGCTGATTTGAGCGCACCGCGCTTCATCTTGCGGGGCAGTTCCGTCGTCCAGTCGCGGGGGAGCGGCCCGTGGACGTTGCCACCGCCCTTCCAGAGGGGGGATCGCAGGCTGGCGATCCGAGCCCGTCCAGTCCCTTTCTGCTTCCAGAGCTTCTTG
>JBMUAP010000563.1:0-2571 GCA_049454155.1 Blastocatellia bacterium | reverse complement strand
AGGGTCCATTGAAGTTCATTGATGCCGTGAGTAGCTACCAATCTTCTTCTCGGTGTTCTCTCTGCCTCTATGGTGCAATCATCTCTTCCGTTCTGACGTTGATTGCTTGTTGGCCCAGCCCACTTCCCGACCTTCTTCTCCGTGAGTAATTCCTTTAGTTCAATGTGGAACGGTGAAGGCGTAACCGGGATGACTGGCCAACCAGATTCTCGCCTCGGTTCCGAGAGGGAGCGGCCGATGCGTTCGGGAGAGAGGTCGGCTGACTCGCCATTGGTCAGTACTGACGATGCCAAATGCGGTCAAATCTCCGCAGATTTGGTTTGCGGAAAGATCGAAGCGGTGTACTCTTCTCCTCGATGCTGCCCCCTGGCTGATCGATCGGAGATCCGATCTTGTTCGCCTCATCTGGTGGTCAGACAGGAGGAGCAGACCCCGAGGTCTCTCGGGAAGAGGCCGTCAAAACCCGCGGCCGTGCGCCAGCCCCGAACCAGAATTGACGGAGATGATGGAGCAGAGCGACTGGGCCTCTCCGCGGGGGCATCTCCGGGGCCAGCGACCTCACCAGAGACAGTGCCGGACCATACGCCTCAAGAAGATCAAGGGAGAGAGCTGATCATGAGCCAGAAGATCTATGATGCCATCGTTGTCGGATCGGGAGCGGCCGGGGGCATGGCCGCCTACCAGTTGACCAAAGCGGGGATGGAGGTGCTGGTCCTCGAAGCTGGCCCCAAGTTCGACCTCTACCAGGACTTCAAGACGCACGCCTGGCCCTACGAGGAGAAGTATCGCGGGCGGATCTCGCCGCAGGACGCGCACAATTACAAGTACGGATTTGCCGACGGGTATACGACACACCTCTACGCCCGCCTCGACGAGAACCCCTACTCGACACCAGAGGGCAAGCCGTTCGACTGGGTGCGGGCGCGCGCCGTCGGAGGGCGGACGCTGGTCTGGGGCCGCGTCGCCTTGCGGATGAGCGAGTTCGACTTCAAGGCAGCGAGCCACGATGGGTACGGGGACGACTGGCCAATCACCTACGACGACCTCAAGCCGTACTACGACGAGGTCGACCGCTTGATCGGCGTCATGGGGACGAACGAGGGGTTGCGCCAGTTGCCGGACGGGATCTTCCAACCGCCACAGCCGATGCTCTGCGGCGAGAAGGTCTTGCAGCGAGGGGTCGAGAAGACGGGGCGGCGGCTGATTCCGACGCGGGCCGGCGTGATCAGCCGCAAGCTGGCCCACAACTCCTACCGCTCCCCCTGCCACTACTGCGGCGCCTGTGGACGCGGCTGCGACGTCGGGGCGATGTTCAACTCACCGACGGGCCTCCTCGCCCCGGCGAGCCAGACGGGCCGATTGACGCTGCGATCCGACGCCGTCGTTCGGGAGGTCGTCCTCGATCCGCGGACGGGCAAGGCCCGGGGCGTCAACTTCGTCGATCGGCGGACGAAGCAGGACTACACCGTCCTCGGCAAGGTGGTCGTCCTCGGTGCCTCGACGCTCGAATCGACGCGGATCCTGCTCAACTCCACCTCACGCGACTATCCGCACGGACTGGCCAATTCGAGCGGGGTGCTCGGCCACTACCTCCACGACCACACCTGGGGCGTCAGTTTCACCGGGCTCATCAAGGAGTTCAAGGGTCGCGAGATCCTCAACGAGGACGGGCGGCCGCAAGGTACCTACATTCCCCCCTTCCGGAATTTGGACAAGGCTTCGCGCCAGGCAAAGTACGTGCGCCGGTTTGGGTACCAGTGCGGCAGCGGGGCCGGGATCTTTCCGGGGCACGCCCGCAACACGCCCGGATTTGGCACCGGGTTCAAGTCGGAGGTGCGAGCGCTGCAGCCGGCCTTCGTGCGGATGAGCGCCTTCGGTGAGGTGCTGGCGCGCCGGGAGAACCACGTACGGATCGACCCAGAGCTGCGGGACGCCTGGGGGATCCCGTCATTGCGCATCGACATCGAGTATGGCGACAACGAGCGCCACCTGACGAGCGATGCGATCGAGTGCGCGCACGAGATGTTTGCCGCGGCCGGGGTCGAGCTGGTCGGCGAGAACCTCAAGATGTACCCCCCCGGCCACAGCATCCACGAGGTCGGGACGGCACGCATGGGCAACGATCCCAAGCGGTCCGTCCTCAATCGCTTCAACCAAGCCCACGACGTCAAGAACCTCTTCGTGGTCGATGGGAGCTGCTTTGTCTCGAGCGGCTGCGTCAATCCGACGCTGACGATCCTCGCCTTGGCGATGCGGTCGAGTGACTATCTTGTCGAGCAGATGAAGCGCGGCGCGGTCTGATGACGGATGGTCGTCAGCCGCCGAGGAGGGCGCTCCAGAAGGCGGCCGGGGGATCGGTGAGGCTGCCATAGAAGCGCAAGCAGAGGAGGAGCGGGGAGAGCCAGGGCCATTCGAGCGGCTCGGAGAGCCGGCCCCAGATCGAGAAGACGAAGAGGCCTGCGGAATGCAGCGGAGATCGCGGACGAATCGACATGATGCCCTCCACGGTCAGGGGAGCCGTCGGGCAGCCACACTCTCCTCGCCGGGAGCGTGGGCTCCTCCGTCTCTTGC
>JBMUAP010000562.1:0-2571 GCA_049454155.1 Blastocatellia bacterium | reverse complement strand
GGGATTGGGCGTGAAGGCGTTCCACGGACCTCGAGGACTACACGCCGTGCGTGCTGTTCGATCAGGCTGCGGGGAGTTCCACTGACCAGAATCTTTCCGCGATCCATCAGAATCAAGCGATCACACAGTTTTTCCGCCTCGTCCATGTAGTGGGTCGAAAGCAGGATCGTCATCCCCTGTTCCCGCAGATGGCGGAGCTTCTCCCAGATGGCTTGGCGAACGTGAGGATCGAGCCCGGTCGTCGGTTCATCCAGAATGAGGATGGCCGGGTCGTTGATCAGGCCCCGCGCAATCATCAGCCGCCGCTTCATTCCTCCGGAGAGAGTCTCGATCCGGGCCGTTCGCTTCTCTTCGAGCTCAGCGAACTTGATCAGTCGATCTGCCCGCTCCTCGGCAACAGCCTTGGGGATGCGATAGTAACGCGCATAGACCAAGAGGTTTTCCCGGAGATTGAGATCTGGATCGAGGTTGTTCTCCTGGGGGACGACCCCGACCCGGGCCTTGATTGCCCGGGCATCGGTCATCACGTCGAGCCCGACGACTCGCAACCGTCCCTCTGTGAGTGGGCTCCGGCAGTAGATCATCCGCATGAGGGTCGATTTGCCGGCACCATTCGGGCCTAAAAGCCCGAACGCCTCCCCTTGAGCTACTTGAAAGCTGATCCGATCAACCGCCGTCAACTCCCCATAGCGACGAACCACCTCATCGGCATCAATCGCCAGTGGAGTGGTTACCGTCCGATTTGCGCTTCTCTCGATCAAACCCGTATCCCTTCTCCCAACCGCCCGTATTCAGCGAGGGGACAGCCCCCCATCCAGACCGCTCAATGTGCCACAAGCGGGCTTCTGAAGGCAACCAAAGGAAATGGGGGAAGTGGGGGAGCCTTGCCCAATCGACAACCGGCTTGGCCCTCCGTCGGGCCCGTGATACATTGCCCCTTCGTCACCCTTTTCGACCTCCTCCACTTCCACGACTCGGCAGCAGGGAAGAATTGGAAAAGTGACCTCCAGCGAGAGCGTATGAGACCACAACAGTGCCCGCTCTGCGGGCGATCCGACAACCGACAGCTTCCGGAAGAGGCACGACAAGACGAGCAGTTCCTCTCGCTGATCGCCTCGAATGTACCCGGATGGGCGCCGGAACAGGGTGCGTGCGAAGGGTGTCTCGACCTCTTCCGGCGAGCGGTTCACCGAGTGCGGACCAACCCGACGCTGTTTCGGGATGGGCGGCTCCACATTCTGCCAACGCCACTGCGGATGGGAGCGGACGAGCGATTCACAGGGCGTGGGGTGACCATTGCCTTCCTCGATTCGGGATTCTATCCCCACCCGGACCTGATCGAGCCTCACCATCGAATCCTGCACTACGAAAATCTGGTCGATCCCCACTTTGATCGGGCGGAACTCTCGATCCCGGACGTCTCGAGCTGGCACGGGATGATGACCTCGGTTGTCGCCAGTGGAAATGGCCACCTCTCGCAGGGGCTCTATCGGGGGATCGCCTCCGAGGCCAATCTCGTGCTAGTCAAAGTCGGATCAGCCAAGCGGATTCTCCACGACGACATCCGACGCGGGATCGAGTGGGTAATTGAGCACCGAGAGCAGTTCGGAATTCGGGTCCTGAATATCTCTTGTGGAGGGGACTACGTCGCCTCGTACCTGACAGACCGCCTGTCACAAGCGGCCGAGGCAGCGGTTCGCGCGGGAATTGTCGTCGTCTGCGCGGCGGGCAATGCGGGCCACAATCCGATCCCCTCGGTCCTGCCTCCCGCCTCGACGCCCGCGGTCATCACCGTCGGTGGATTCAACGACCGGAACACCCTCGAACTCGAGGACAACGAACTCTACCATTCCTCGTATGGACCAACGATCGATGGACTCCAGAAGCCGGAGATCATCGCCCCCAGCATCTGGCTTGCTGCCCCGATCCTCCCCGGCACACCAACCGCGGACGAGGCCCACTTCTACGATCGGCTCCAACGAACAGCGGACGCGACGCTTCGGGAGGAGCTCCTTGCCCACCCCGGCATCGACCGTGAACTCGACGCCGCCGCCAACCTGCCGATCTATCTCATTCGCCACCTGCTCGCCATCAAACTGCACGATGCCAATGTCATCAGTGGCCATTACAAGCACGTCGATGGGACGAGCTTTGCGGCCCCGATCGTGTCGTCTGTCGTCGCGCAGATGCTGGAAGCTCATCCTGGCCTGCTCCCCTGGCAGGTCAAGCGAATCCTGATCGAGACCGCCATTCGACTGCGCCAGACCCCCGTCGACCGACAGGGCTGGGGCACGATCATTCCCTCGCGAGCCGTCGCACGGGCCCTGGCGGCACGTTCGGCGTCTGCCTCCGGGACCACGTAAGAGCCCTCAACAGAAGAGCGGGAAGAGATGTATCTGATCGACGGCAACAATGTGATGGGGCAGCAGGTCGGATGGCACCGCGACAAACCCGCCGCACGCCGTCAGCTGCTGGAAGACCTCTCCCGGCTTGCCCGTGCCCGCCAAGCCAGGCTGACCGTCGTCTTTGATGGCCGGCCGGACGACCGGTTTCCCGAGGGATCGAGCTATC
>JBMUAP010000561.1:0-2572 GCA_049454155.1 Blastocatellia bacterium | reverse complement strand
CCCTCTGGGGAGAGCTGCCCAATCGGCTCATACCGGAGCGTTCCATCAGCCCGAACCCGTAACAGCCAGCCAGCCGGCACCCCCAGGCTGTCTCCATTGGCGGAAAAGATCGCCGGCGCGACCCGGTCCAACCAGACCATTGCCTCGGCGTTCCCTCCTGGCATCGAAATCGGACTTCGTACCGAGAGACGAGCTCTCCCCTCCGCTGTCTCAGGCGGGATCTGCAGATTGAGCTGAAAGGGGGAGACGAAGAAGAGTGGTGCCTCCCGCGTGTCCCCCTTCTGGTCGGTCACCTCCACTCTTGTGCCTTGCAGCGATGTCGGCAACGGCAGCGAGGTCGCCAGCTCGGACATCGGGGCCAGGTCTTTTCCAAAGACAGCGACGATCGAGCCCGGGGCGAATGTTCCGCCGACGTAGCTCGCCGCAGAGACGGGGGCCAGTCGAGCCTCCTCTCCGGAGGAGATCACGGCCAGAAACGCATCGCTCAAGCCTCCCCCGTACGTTCCTTGGATCGCTCGCTTGGTCAAAAGATCATTCTGCAGGACCTGCCCGGCGAGGTAGATCGTTCCTGAAGGATTGACCGTCACTCCCAAGGCACGCTCATCGACCCAGTTGATTCCGGTAAAGCGGCTGCCGAAGAAGGTCGAGAAGAGCAGGGAACTCCCCGCCGGATCGATGACCGAGACAAAGCTGTCCGAGTCTCCGTGCAGCTCTCCTTGCAGGGGGGCGACCACTGGAAAATCTCTCGATCCTGTCTTCCCTGCCAGATAGACATTGCCCACTCGATCGATCGCCAAGGCACTGCTTGGGACCGTGCTGCGGAGGGTTCCGACATTTTCCGGCCCTGTTCCTCCCAGAAAGGTAGAGAAGAGCAGGCGATCCCCGGTCGCGCTCAGTTTGGTGACAAAGGCGTCGGTATTGCCTCTGTAGATTGGTTGAAGCGGAGAGGCAGTCGGATAATCCGCGAAGAAGGTCAAGCCCGTGACGTGGGCTTGTCCAAACGCATCGACCGCCAACCCCCGCAGCGCATCCGATCGGGAGCTGCCGAGAAACGTCGAGTAGAGGATCGTCTCTCCACTCGGGGCCAACTTGCAGACAAACCCATCCTCGACACCACCAAAGCGCGGCTGCACAGCCCGAAACGTTGGAAAACCGGGTGACCCTGTCAGTCCACCGAGATAGAGGTTCCCTTCTGGATCGACCGCAATGCTGTACCCAATCTCCTCCCCGGTCCCGGACGGGTCGAGATCGGGCCCTCCAAGATACGTGGAGAGCTGGATCTCCCCGTGCTTGTCGATCCGGGTGAGAAACACATCTGAAACACCGAGGAGGTTTGGCTGCAGGGCCCGAAGAGTCGGGAAATTGCTCGACCGCGTCTGCCCTGTCAGGACGACCGATCCCGCTTCCTCCAACGCCAGCCCGTAGGCAATATCCTGAAACGATCCTCCCAGATAGGTCGAGTACACAAGCGTCCGGCCATCCGGTGTCAGAATCGAGAGAAAGCCATCCGTGTTGCCCCGGAAAAAGCGTTGTGCCGCATCCTCCGTGACGGGAAAATTGAGAGAGTTGGTCTCTCCACAGACCAGGATTCGCCCCATCTCGTCCACCTGAAGATCCCAGATCCGATCACCCGGGTTCCGTCCGCCCAGAAAAGTCGAGAAGAGCATGGCCGTCCCCCTTGGGTTGAGCTTGATGACAAACGCATCACTGCTGCCCCCCAGGGTCGAGGAGAATCCGGTTCGAGTTGGAAAGTTGAGCGACTCCGTCTCCCCGGCAAGATAGATGTTGCCCGACCTGTCGACCCGCACCACATTGGCCACGTCCATTCCTATTCCGCCAAGGTAGGTCGAGAACTCGAGGACCGGATCGATGACCAATGGTCGGGTGGCATCATATTTCCCGAGGGCAAACCGGATCTCCCCGTTCTCCTGGAGATCGTAGGATCCAGCGATGCGTCGCGATCCCTCTGGGGGCGAGGGGAGGCGAGAGCGGGAGAGGGTGGGCTCACCAACGCGATCGACTCCTTCATTGAGAGGGGGCTGGTAGATGGTCGGTGCCCGCAGGATCCAAGCCTTTTCTCCTTTCCCTGTGCGCAAATTTCCAGATGGGTCGATCCAGCTCTTCCCCTCCGCCTCGACCTCTTCCAAGAGCATTCCAATCTGTTGCGGATCGGCACCTGGGGCCACCAGGAAGTCATACTCGATCCATCTTCCATTTCCATACCAGAGAAGATCGATTCCCGGGTAGAGGTCACGGTAGAGAAGGCGATGATAGGAGGGCACCGAGCTGACCCAACCGTCCGAGTCTTGACCGAGAAGGTAGTTCGAATACGATCCCACTGGGTCGATCGCTTCCAACTGCGGGGTCTTGTTCGCCCTCGAAAACCGCAGCCGAAGCGAGGGCCCTTGCTCCCCTGTCAAGTAGAGCGTCACCCCCTCCGGTTGGAAGGCCAACGTGTAGCTGCTGCCACGCGCCAGGTAGGAGATTCCCACCTCTGCTTGTCCCAGATTTGGCTCAAAGCCGATGGGAAAGGCAGGATGGCGTACCCCAATTCCCGGTTCGCCATGCTGTG
>JBMUAP010000560.1:0-2575 GCA_049454155.1 Blastocatellia bacterium | reverse complement strand
GGGCCGTTCTTGAATCATCGTGGCGACGACATCGGATCCGTCGTCGATGATCAATTGAGGGTTGTGATCGAGCGCGATCGAGACGTGCTTGACGTAGGTGTCGATCGACTCCCCCTTGATGGCATAGACCGAAACGCCATAGTGCTGGACGAGGGCGGCCGCGACGTCATCCTGGGTGCTCAGAGGATTCGACGCGATCAGAACAGCGTCGGCTCCTCCGGCGCTGAGCGCACGGGCCAGATTGGCGGTCTCGGTGGTGACATGGGCACAAGCGACCAGGCGGATCCCCGCCAGAGGCTTCTCGGTTTCAAAGCGCTGACGAATCGAGCGCAGAACCGGCATATCGCGTTCCGCCCACTCGATCCGGCGCTTGCCCTCATCCGCGAGGGAGAGGTCTTTGATGTCATACTTCATATGTAAAGTTCTCCATTATTCCCAACCAGCGGGTTAAAGTCCGGCCTCCGCGCGAAGGCGATCGGCTTTGTTGGTCTGCTCCCAGCTGAAGGTCGCTTCGTGACGACCGAAGTGACCATAGGCGGCGGTTTGACGGTAGATGGGGCGCCGCAGGTCGAGGGAGTCAATGATGCCCTTGGGGGTCAAATTGAAGTTGGCGCGAATGATCTCGGCAAGCTTCTCTTCGTCGATTTTGGCGGTGCCGAAGCAGTCGACATAGACCGAGACCGGCTTCGCGACGCCGATCGCATAGGCCAACTGGACTTGGCAACGATTGGCCAGACCAGCCGCGACGACGTTCTTGGCGATGTAGCGGGCCATGTAGCAGGCCGAGCGGTCAACCTTGGTCGGATCTTTGCCAGAGAAAGCACCGCCTCCGTGTGGAGCCGCGCCGCCGTAGGTATCGACGATGATCTTTCGCCCTGTCAAGCCGGTATCGCCCTGAGGGCCCCCGACGACGAAACGGCCAGTCGGGTTGACATAGTACTTGGTCGCGCTGTCGAGCAGATTGGCTGGGACCGTCGACTTGATCACTTGATCGAGAATCTCTTCCCGAATCTGCTCGGTAGAGACATCCGGTCCGTGCTGAGTCGAGATGACCACCGTGTCAACTCGAACTGGGCGTGTTCCCTCGTACTCCACGGTCACTTGGCTCTTTCCGTCAGGGCGAAGGTAGTCGAGAGCACCACTGCGTCGCACGTCGGTCAGTTTGCGGACCAGTTGATGGGAGAGTTGGATCGGGAGGGGCATCAGCTCTGGGGTCTCATCGCAGGCATACCCAAACATCAGGCCCTGATCCCCTGCCCCACCGGTGTCGACGCCCATGGCAATGTCGGGGGATTGTGTGTTGATCGCAGAGATGACGCCACAAGTCTCCGAGTCAAATCCATACTTTGCGCGGGTGTAGCCAATCTCCTTGACCGTCTCCCTGGCCAACCGGGTGTAGTCAACGGAGGCAGTGGTGGTGATCTCTCCCCCGACAATGATCAGCCCGGTCATGATCATCGTCTCGCACGCAACACGACCGGTTGGGTCTTGGCGCAACACCTCGTCCAGAATCGCATCCGAGATGTTGTCGCACATCTTGTCAGGATGTCCTTCCGTCACCGATTCCGAGGTAAACAGAAATTTCCCCGTTTGTCTCACGTTCCGCTCTCCTTCTGGTTAGCTACTGACTTCTGGTTATTGACTGGAAGGTCGTTCTACCTTGCAGACATCACTTGCAGACATCGTTGGAACTCATTCGGTAGATTCCAGCTTGATTTGGAATACAGGCTCTAACAAAGTTACAGAGAATCTCACGCTGCATGGCTTGTGTCAAGGCTGAACTGAGGGTCGGGGCGAGAAGAGGGGCTCCGGCAATCTCGATTGACAAAAGAGAACGAGTACCGTATAGTGCGCTCTTTCTTGAAGAAGACGCAACGAGTTGTGGTCATGACATATTCATGGTGGCCACGGCGTCTATCCCCTGACCCCGCGGGCATCGGCCATTCCGGACATCCCTGCCTTGACCGATTTTCTAGGAAATCGACAGCCTGCGGTCACGCCGAAACGGAGGGAGCGGTGGGTGGAGACCGTCCAAGTTATTCAACAATAAGATCATGCTAAGATTTGAGAAGTTGTTCATTCAGGGGTTCAAATCGTTCTGCGACCCGACCGAGGTCATGTTTGACCAGGAAGGGATCACGGCGGTAGTCGGTCCGAATGGATGCGGGAAGAGCAATGTGGCGGACGCGATCAGCTGGGTGATCGGAGAGCAGCGTGCAAAAGCGCTGCGCGGTGGCAAGATGGAGGACGTCATCTTCCAAGGCAGCCGAAACCGCAAGCCCTCCGGCATGGCCGAGGTCATCCTGACGCTGGTTGTACGGGAGAACTTCGAGCTCCGTGGAGAGTCCCCTGCCCCGGAATCATTGCCATCGGCCGATTCCACGGATCAGACCACAGTCCCCTCCCTCAGCCAATCTCCGGATCGGGCCCCCAGTCAATCGGTCGAGGAAGCGGGAGCAACCCAGTCCGAACCTGAGCCAGCTCCTGGCGAGGTCGAGGGAGTGGAGGTCGAGGGCGTGTCGGAAGGGAGCAGCGTCGAGATCGAAGCCGGCCTGGAGCAGGCGTCAGAGCAAGT
>JBMUAP010000559.1:0-2593 GCA_049454155.1 Blastocatellia bacterium | reverse complement strand
GGGGGCGGGATCTGATCGGGTGCGCGGCCACGGGCACCGGAAAGACGGCAGCATTTCTGCTGCCGATTTTGCATCGTCTGTCAGGTAAGCCAGCGGTTGCCCCCGGGGTCCGGGTGCTGATCGTTGCACCAACCAGGGAACTCGCGCAGCAGATCGAAGCCAGTTTTCAAACTCTCTGTCCGGTGCGGAGCCTCCGTGCAGTGGTCCTCGTTGGCGGAATGTCGATGGATCGCCAGTTGAAGGCGCTGCAATCCCCTCCAGCAGTGGTGATTGCCACGCCAGGGCGACTGCTCGATCACCTTGAGCGACGCTCCTTGAGCTTGGCCCGGATCGAGGCCTTGATCTTGGACGAGGCGGACCGGATGCTCGATATGGGCTTCTGGCCAGACATTCGGCGAATTTTGGAGAAGACGCCGGCTGGGCGGCAGACGCTCCTCTTCTCCGCGACCTTCTCACCGGCGATCGAGCAGGTGGCGCGGACGACCATGCGGCAGCCCTTGACGGTCGAGGTCAGTCCACGGGGGCAGGCAGCGGCGACCGTCGAACAGCGGGCCTACTCGGTGGCGACCGAGTCGAAGACCGCTCTCCTGTTGCATCTTCTTGAAGCGGAAGAGCAGTCACGCGTGTTGGTCTTTACCCGGACGCGCCGGAATGCGGAGCGGCTCTCCCACATCTTGTTGGCGCGTGGGCACAAGGTCAACCGTATCCACGCAGACCGCAGCCAAGCCCAGCGCCAAGGGGCGCTCGAAGGGTTCAAGGATGGACAACATCGCATTCTCGTCGCGACCGACATTGCGGCGCGAGGGATCGATGTCG
The DNA here is from genome assembly GCA_049454155.1 of Blastocatellia bacterium. Taxonomy (GTDB): domain Bacteria; phylum Acidobacteriota; class Blastocatellia; order RBC074; family RBC074; genus CAIOZW01. Next base: position 1,777 of record JBMUAP010000559.1, on the reverse strand, counting down.
ATTCGGTCTCGCACGTCATCAATTTCGATGTTCCGGAGGCACCGGAGGACTATGTGCATCGGATTGGTCGGACGGGTCGGGCAGGGAAGCTCGGCCAGGCAATTACGCTGGTCTCTCCGATTGATGAGCTGTCGATGATGGCGATCGAGCGATTGACCGGTCAGTCGATCGATCGGGTCGTCTTGCCCGGCTTTGGTGGGTTGACCTTTGCTGCAGCAGCTGCCGGGAAGCCCGGTGGGGCGGCACTTGCGGCGCCAGCACGCCGTCCCTTCCGGCCGGTTCGTCGAGCTCGTTACGGGCGTTGATCGCGGCTCTTGTTCGTCTTCCGCAACTTGCTGACAGGGCTCTCCCCGGAATCTGTGCCATCAAGGCCTTTCTGGAGTGAGCCCTTTGCCGTTTTCAAGAAGAGTCCTGGCAGCGGGGTGTGCCGCCCGCTGCCGGGCTGAGGATGTCGATGAAGATCTATGTTGTTCGGCATGGCCAGACCGTCGAGAATTTCGCGGAGATCATCCAAGGGCATCAGCCCGGGGTCCTGACGGAGCTGGGCCACGCCCAAGCCCAACGGGTGGCGGAACGACTGCGCGAGGTCTCCTTCGATGCGATCTATGCGAGTGATCTCGGTCGGGTCGTGCAGACTGCCCGGTACATCGCCACTCACCACACGGTTCCGGTCGTCTATGACCCCCTGCTGCGGGAACGGGGGGCTGGGGTCTACGAGGGGCTCCCTCGTCGGGACTTGTGGCAGGCAGAGGTTGAGAGTGGCCAGCCGATCGTCGATTTTCGACCGGAAGGCGGCGAGAGTTTTCGGGATCTGCAAGAGCGAATTGAACAATTCCTGCGGCGGCTTCGGCAAGAGGCGGCGGGAAAGACGGTTCTGCTGGTCTCTCACGGAGGGTGGAATCGGCAATTGCTTGGGCAGATGATGGGGTACTCCATCGCGGAGTCTCTCCCGATTGTGCAGGTCAACACGTGTGTCAATCTGCTCGATTGTCCGGAGGACGGACCAGTTTCGATCGAGCTGATCAACTGTGTTCGTCACCTCGAGGCGGAGCCCCGCCTCCTCCCACCGCCATCCGACTAGGTCAGGAACTCTCCCGCTGCCAAGGACAGGAAGCAGCAGGCGCGAAGGCAATTTCGAAACACGAAGAACGGCGGACTGGCCAAGCAGTCCGCCGTTCTTCGTTCGATCCCGAGCTGGAGTCCCGATCGTCGAACAGACTGTGAGGCTGAATTGGGGAGGCACTGCTACGTCGAATGAGCGTCCGATCGCTGCGGGGAAGCCGAGGGTGGTGCCATCGAAATCGGTCAACTTGGGTAGATTTCCCTCGATCCACTTCCCACTGCCCAGTTGCAGATTGAGGATCAGGGGCGGAGAGATGGTCCAGGTATGACTGATCGCGACCAAGAATCGTGGTTGGAGTAACGGTTCATCTCTTCCGCGATCGAGAAGAGCCGGCGATGACGCAATGGGGGTTGCCAGTTGGCGCAAGGCAGCAGAAGAGAAGAGCAGGAATTGCCATCTGGCAATGAGTTGTGAGGGAGCGGGACGGGGGGTTGGCAACCCTGATCCATTCAGTGTTTAATCGCCAGGAAAGAAGAGAGAAGACTTTTCTGAAGAGACAAGTCAGCGCAGTCACCAAGCGCTCAGAGGGTCACGTCCCTCAAGACTCGTTATCTGATCGAGACGATGCGGAGAGGCGTTACCTTCCCTAGACGCAGCCAAGCGGTTGGCTCCGAACTCAGTTCCCGCTTTGACTGCGCTCGGTCGTGTCCAACT
>JBMUAP010000558.1:0-2595 GCA_049454155.1 Blastocatellia bacterium | reverse complement strand
ATCGATTCGCGAGCGGTGGGTCGACTCCCAGATTGTGGGATAGTCCTCTGGGCTCCGTCCCTCGGGGCGCTCCGACGTCAGTGCCCAGACGAGCAGTGGGCCGGCGAGGATCGAGAGGCAGAGCCCAGCGATCGTCAGGATCCGACGATCGAGAGTCCATCGATTCTGGTTCGGGCCATTCTGGTTCGGGAGATCGGTCTTCATGGTTGGTGATTGTACTCAACCCTCCACTTGGAAGAAAGGACTTCTCCTCTCTTCCAAATGGAGAGAAGGGTTCGAGTCGTGGGCCAGTCTTGTCAAATCAGCTCTTCCCATCGACAATGATTAGAGCCCATCTGATGATTGGAGGGCTCGTTCCGCGAAGAGACGCCTTCTTCTGTCAACGCATTCTACGAGGAGAGTGCCCGATGCGCGACGAACCGTTGGATGGCCAGCGAGGCATGCAGGATCGTCCCTGGCTGAAGCATTACGACTACTGGGTTCCTGCCGAGATCAACCCGCCGCGTCAGCCGCTCTACCAGATCCTGCAGATTGCCTCGACCCACTTCCGGGAGCGACCAGCGGTCGCCTTCGGGGGGCGGCAGTGGACCTACCGGGAGATCAAGACCGACGTCGACCGGTTGGCCAGTGCCCTGGCGGCGCTCGGGATCGTCAAGGGGGACCGCGTCGGGATCATGCTCCCCAACTGTCCCCAGTACCTGATCAGCTTCTTCGCCATCGTTCGTCTGGGCGCGATCGTTACCAACATCAACCCGATCTACACGCCGAGGGAAGTGAGCATGGTCGCGCAGGATGCCGGGTTGCGCGCGATCATTGTCCTCGACCTGATGGCACCGACGGTCTTCGCCATCCGCGAGCAGACGGTGCTGGAGACGGTCATCACCACCAGCCTCGCCGACTACTCGGCCGCGCCGCCTCCGACCCCTCTGGACGAAACGCCGGGAACCCGCTCGCTCCGCTCGTTGATCGAGAACGCCGTCGGTAATCCTCCGACCGGCGTGGCGATCGACCCCGAAGAGGATGTCGCCGTCCTCCAATACACGGGCGGAACCACCGGCGTCCCCAAGGGGGCCATGCTGACCCACTTCAACCTCTTCGCCAATGTCATCCAGTCGCACGTCTGGGGGCAGGAGATGACGGAACGCGGGGCGGAGCGCTACCTGATGGTCATCCCCTACTTCCACATCTACGGGCAGACCGTCGGACTGCTCCTCGGGACGTGGACCGGCGCGATGCAGATCCCGATCCCGAAGTTCGATCCCAACCTCCTCATCGAGGCGATGCGGGCCTACCAGCCAACCTACTTCCCGGGCGTCCCGACCCTCTACATCGCGCTCCTCAACCATCCGGAAGCGCGCCATTGTGGGTTGGATGGAGTCAAGCGGTTCAACAGCGGTTCGGCCCCTTTGCCCATCGAGGTCCTCGAGCAGTTCGAGTCGCTCAGCGGCGGCACCCTCAGCGAAGGGTATGGCTTGACGGAGGCCTCTCCGACGACCCACTCGACCCCGACCCTTGCGCGGCGGAAGCCCGGCAGCATCGGCCTCCCCTTTCCCTCGACAGAGTGCCGCATCGTCGACCTCGAGACCGGCCTCACGGACCTCCCCATCGGCGAGGATGGCGAACTCTGCATCCGGGGCCCCCAAGTCATGAAGGGCTACTGGAATCGCCCCGAGGAGACGGCCATCGCCCTCCGCGACGGATGGCTCTACACCGGGGATGTCGCGCGAATGGACGAGGATGGCTACTTTCGCATCGTCCAGCGCAAGAAGGACATGATCATCGTCAGCGGCTTCAACGTCTATCCGAATGAGGTCGAGGACGTCCTCTTCACCCACCCAGCCATCCTCGAAGCGGCCGTCATCGGCGTGCCGGATGGATACCGTGGCGAGGCGGTCAAGGCCTTCGTCGTGCTTCGTCCCGGTGAGGAACTGACCCAGGAAGCGCTGATCGAGTTTTGCCAGACCAGCCTGGCCCGTTACAAAGTCCCATCGCACGTCGAGTTCCTTTCCCAACTGCCCAAGAGTGCGGTCGGCAAGGTCCTGCGGCGCGAACTTCGCAATCTACCGTGAAAGAGAGAGCGACCTGCTCCAAGGAGAATCGATATGTCCACCAACCAAGCCTCCCCCTCCAACCCTGCCTCCTCCTCCTCCGACGTCCGCCCCTGGGGGCGCTACACCATCCTGGATGAAGGCGTCAGATACAAGGTCAAGCGAATCGAAGTCTTACCGGGCAAACGGCTCAGCTACCAGAAGCACGCGCAGCGCGCCGAGCATTGGATGGTCGTCGCCGGAATGGCGCGGATGACGCTCGAAGAGCAGATCCTCATGCTCGGCCCAGGAGACACGGTCGACATCCCGATCGGGGCAGCCCATCGCATCGAAAACCCCGGTGAGGAGCAGTTGATCTTCATCGAAATCCAGCGGGGGGACTATCTCGGAGAGGACGACATCGTCCGGCTCCAGGACGACTTCGGACGGTCTGCCGGCTGAGAGGCCGAGCGGGTCGTGGGGGTTGGTGTGGAATGGAGAATTGAGAATGGAAAATGGAGAATGGAGAATGGAGAATTGGGAGCCGTCGTTTCAAACTGGCTGGGGT
>JBMUAP010000557.1:0-2598 GCA_049454155.1 Blastocatellia bacterium | reverse complement strand
CCCCCCCCCCCCCCCCCCCCCCCGCCCCCCCCCCCCCCCCCCCCCCTCGCCCCTGCCCCCGCCCCCCTTCTCCCAGTCTTTGCAAGGCTCAGAAAATTCACTATGATGCACGTGGATTTTGTTGATGTCATTCGTACCGTTTTTCTAAAATTCGATCCCGCCAAGGAACGGCGCGGAACGGCAAGGAGGAGTTGGCCATGGGACACGTTGCTGCACAGCCCTTTCTCGAGCAGCTGACCGACCAAGAGAAATTCCGCAATTATGAGGCCGAGGCTCGGAGTTCGGTGAAAGAGCTCTACCGGGCCAATCATACCCAGCAGACACTGGACTTTGTGCTAGCCAAGAAGGAGCAGTACGGCGGCTTGGACCACGCCGAGATGGGGGTCTGGGAGGTGATCGAGGCACTCAACGAGTTTGTCGACGACAGTGATCCGGATACGAGCCTGCCCCAGATCGTCCACGCCCTGCAGACGGCCGAGGCGATCCGGATGGATGGCCACCCGCGCTGGTTCATCCTCGCCGGGCTGATCCATGACACGGGCAAGATGCTGAGCATCTTCGGCGAGCCCCAGTGGGCCGTCGTCGGAGACACCTTCCCGGTCGGCTGCCGGTTCTCAGAGAAGATCGTCTTTCCTGAATTCTTTGCCGAGAATCCAGATTCCCGCCACCCGGTCTACTCGACCCCACATGGAATCTACGAACCGCATTGCGGCCTCGACAACATCCACTTCTCCTGGGGCCACGACGAGTACCTCTACCTGGTGACGCGGGACTACCTGCCGAAGGAGGCGCTCTGGATGCTGCGCTACCATTCGGCCTATCCGGTCCACCAGGCGGGCGCCTACACGCACCTGCTCGGCCCGGAGGACGCAGAGGTTCTCAAGTGGGTCAAGGCCTTCAATCCGTATGACCTCTACTCGAAGCACGAGACGGAGCCGGATGTCAAGGCGCTCAAGCCCTTCTACGAGGAGTTGATCGCCGAGTACTTTCCGGCGAAACTCCGCTGGTAGGGCGTGGCAAATCTTGAGAACGGGCAGAAACGAAGGGACAGGCGGGAACGATGGGAAAAGTGGCGATTCTAGGAGGAGGAGGGGTGAGGACCCCGCTGCTCCTCCACGGGCTGGCGGCGGTCTCTCCCGGGGAGAGTGAGGTCGCGCTCTACGACATCGATCGAGAGCGGGTCGAGGTGATGGCTGGGCTCAGCCGGGAGGTCGTGCGGCAGGCGGGCTCGGACCTGTCGATCACGACGAGTGACCGGATCGAGGAGGTTGTCAGCGGGGCTGAGTTTGTGATCAGCAGCCTGCGGATCGGGGGGATCGAGGCGCGGGCGCGGGACGAGCGGATCGCCATCGCCCACGGGGTCGCCGGGCAGGAGACGACCGGACTGGGTGGACTGGCGATGGCCCTTCGCACCATCCCGGTGATGCTCGCGCAGGCCAAGGTGGTCGAGCAGCACGCTCCCGACGCTTGGTTCATCAGCTTCACCAATCCGGCAGGGCTCATGACGCAGGCGCTCGCCGCCCATACGCGCCTCCGGCTGATCGGGATCTGCGACACGCCGAGCGAGATGCTCCATCGCCTGGCGGAGGGGCTCGGCCGGCCGGTCGCCGAGATCGATTGCGACTATGTCGGCCTCAACCACCTCGGCTGGATCCGTCGGGTGATGGTCGACGGGGAGGACTGGCTGCCAAGGATCCTCGAGGATGACGAGCTCCTCCGCTCGCTCTACCATGCGGACCTCTTCGATCCGGAGATGATCCGCGCACTCGGAATGCTGCCGAGCGAGTACCTCTTCTTCTACTACGGCCAGCGGCGAGCACTCGCCAACCAGCAGCGGACTGGGGCCAGCCGGGGGGCCGAGGTCGAGCAGCTCAACGAGACCCTCTTCCGCGACCTGCAGGGGCTCCTCGCCGAAGGGGATGGCGGAGACAGGGCGGTCGAGCGGTACCGGAACTACCTGCAGCGGCGCTCTGGATCGTACATGAAACTGGAAGCCGAAGGGGGGACGGCGCTGGGAGGCGGAGTCGTTCTCGCGGAAGATCCATTCGAGGCGGCGACGGGGTACCACCGGATCGCGATCGACGTCCTGAGTGCCCTGCGCCACCGGACCCCAGCCAAGATCGTCCTCAACGTGCCCAACCGGGGGGCGATCGAGGATCTCCCGGCGGACGACGTCGTCGAACTGCCCTGCTGGATCGATCGTTCGGGCGCGCGGGCGATCGAGAGCGGCCCGCTCCCGCCGACTGTCCGTGGCCTTGTCGAGGCGGTCAAGGAGTACGAACGGCTGACCATCCGCGCCGCGGTCGAGCGCTCCCGGAATCTGGCCAAGCTGGCCCTTCTCGTCTATCCCCTGATCGGCCAGTGGCAAGCCGCCGACGCGATGATCGAGGCCATCATCGCCGCTGATCCAGAACATCTTGGGTATCTCCAATAAGCGCGGAAGGGGGTCTTCTCTCCCTTCCCGGGCTTCAAGGCACCACATAACACGTAACTACTCACGGAGAGGAAAATCAGAAAGTGGACCAAGCCGACCAGAGACCGATGTCAGAACGGAAGACATGATTGCACCACAGAGGCACAGAGAACACCGAGAAGAAG
>JBMUAP010000556.1:0-2601 GCA_049454155.1 Blastocatellia bacterium | reverse complement strand
CGAGCAACTGGCTTTTAACCAGTGGGTCGTTGGTTCGAGTCCAACACGGCTCATCTCCCACCCGAAATCAGGTTCTACTGGCGCTGCCGCTCGAGGACGGCGTCAAAGGGCAACGAAAGGCGTGCATTAAACAGCACGCCTTTTTTTCGTATCAAGCAGGAAGAAGAAGGGAGGGATCTGGGGTGAGGAGGGCCAGGAGCGTCGGGGGGAGGAAGATGCCTTCGACGACGGCTCTGGCCGATGCTTCGTGGCGGCGGAGGCCAGGAAGACGGACTTCCGGATCGAGGAGCATGACCGAGAGAAGGGTCTCGAGCCGCTCTGTAAAGACCTCCTCCCCAGCCAGAGAGGAAGGGGAGAGGAGGAGAAAAGCCTGGCCGATACGTGGGCGGTTTCCAAGATCCTGAAAGAACGAATCGGCCTCGAAGCCGAAGTGAGCGCCGGTGAGGGCGCAACAGAGCAGTTCGACGAGGAGGGCGAGCATGGCGCCCTTGACTCCGCCGGCGGGAAGCATCATTCCGTCGAGACCGGCCTGGGGATCGGTGGTCGGCTGTCCCTCCCGATCGAGGGCCCAGCCGAGGGGAATGGGGCGCCCCTCGCGTGCGGCGACCATCAGCTTGCCGCGGGCGACCTCTGACAAAGAGAGGTCGATGATCAGAGGAGGATGCTGACGACGGGGAAAGAGAGCGGCAATCGGGTTAGTCCCAAAGAGGGGGCGTTTGCCGCCCCAGGCGGGCATGGCCGCCGGGGAGTTGCTGAAGGCGAGGCCGACGAGGCCGGCCTCTGCCAGAGGACGCAGGTGCCAGGAAGCCACGCCAAAGTGGTGGCTGTTGGTGACCCCGACCCAGGCAACACCCGCAGCGCGTGCCAAGGCGATCCCGCGCTCGATCGCCAAGTCGCAGGCGGGAAAGGCGAGGCCATCGGCGGCATCGACCAGAGCCGTCGCCAAGCCTTCCCGGCGAACCGACGGCACTGCCTGGCCATCGACCCGGCCCGTACGCAGATGGCCGAGGTACTGTGGAAGGCGGCTGAGCCCGTGAGAGGGGAGGCCCTCCTCTTCGGCAGCCACAAGGGCGCGGGCCGTCGACTCGGCCATTTGGGAGGAAGCCCCTGCCTGCTCGAGAGCGGCGGCAACCAATGGGAGAAGATGAGAGGGGAGGATCCGTGCCATACTCCTCCTCAGGCGCTCTCGTAGAGCCGTGTCAGGACAAATTCACGATGACCGAGCGCCTCGGCCGCCGTCAGACGGCCATCGGCAGTCCGCAACATCATCGAGAGGAGCGCGTCACCGGCTTCGTCGGGCGACATCTCCCGCCGCAACAAACCCGAGACATCGACGTCGACGTGCTCGGCCATCGTCCGGACGGTTCTGGGGTTGGCGCAGATCTTGATGACCGGCAGGATCGGATTGCCGATGACATTGCCCTGCCCGGTCGGGAAGAAGTGGACGACGAAGCCGGCGGCAGCACAGAGCGTGACCATCTCGGCCGCAGCAGAGGAGGAGTCCATGAACCAGAGGCCCGGACCGGTTGGGACCTCGGCCTTGTCGAGCACACCATCGACGAGGCACTTCTTGCCGATCTTCTGAATGTTGCCGAGGGCCTTCTCCTCGATCGTCGTCAAACCGCCGGCAATGTTGCCCTTGGTCGGCTGTGACTCGGAGAGGTCGCTCGTCTTATGGCGGTGGACGATCTCTTGGTAGCGATCGAACATCGCCTGGAACTGAGCCCGGACCTCGGGGGTGCGGCAACGGTTGGCGACGAGGTGCTCCCCGCCGGTCAGTTCGGTCGTCTCTCCGAAGAGGAGGGTCACACCGTGGGCGTAGAGTTTGTCGAAGGCGTTGCCGACCGTTGGGTTGGCGCCGCAGCCAGAGGTGGTGTCCGACTCGCCACATTTGGTCGAGACCCAGAGATCGGCGAGGGGGCGCACTTCCCGGTGCTTCTCCGAGGCCCACTGCACAAACTCGCGAGCGGCCTGCGAGGCGCGACGGATCGTCTCGTGGTCTCCGTGCCCCTCGATTCCGAAGCCACAGACCGGCTTGCCCGTGCTGGCGATTCCCTGAACGACCCGCTGGGTCCACCCGTCCTCAATCCCAATGACGACGACGGCGGCGACATTGGGATTGCAGCCGGTGCCAATCAAGGTCCGGAAATGGAGTTCGAGGTCGGCACCGAACTGCAAGCGACCATACGGGTGCGGCAGGGCGAGGGCCCCTTTGATGTTGTGAGCCACGGCCTCGGCCGCAGCGTTGGAGAGATCATCGACCGGAAGGATGATGACGTAGTTGCGAACCCCGACGCGACCATTCTCTCGCACATAGCCGCGAAAGGTCGCCTTGCTCAGATCGACTCCCATGGATCTTCGGCTCCTTCTGCTTACCAGCGTTTTGTCTTGACGTTGTGAACGTGGAGGTACCCTCCCGCCTGGATCGGGGCGATTGTCCGCCCGATATCGACGCCATACTTGATGACGGTCGCATTGTCGGCGAGGTCACAAATGGCCAACTTGTGGCCGAGCGGAATATCGTCGAGGGCTTTGATCTCGAGGATCCGATCCTCCTGCATGACCCAGCCAGCCAAGTGATCGCCAGCCTTGACGCCTTCG
>JBMUAP010000555.1:0-2610 GCA_049454155.1 Blastocatellia bacterium | reverse complement strand
GGAGTAGCGAAACTGTGTCAGGTCCCAGAGGTGCTGGTGCGTATCGATCAGTTGCATGACGTCTGCCGGGCCTCCAAGGCTATTGATCAAACCGTGTCGCCGTGTTGCGTCGCCAGGACCGTGTCGCCAGTTCCGCCGCCTTGGGCATCTCAGCAATCGCTCGCTGCAGCTGCAGGTCGAGCCCAGCCATCCCCTGCTGCGCCCGGTCGCTCCCGTAGGCGGCCTGGAGCACCTCCTGGCGGATCTGCTTGCGGGCCCAGATCAAGTGGTCGGCGATCATTGTGGGAGTTACCCCGTAATCTGGTTGGTCGGCGTAGAACTTCTCCATCCATCCACGGTAGGTCTTGAGCACTTCATCGGTGACCAGATACTCACTCCCCTTGATTTGATGACCATAGGTCAACTTCTCCACCCGAAATTGGGGATGGGCAGCGATCTGCCCGCCGATCAACTCCCGCACGAAGAGGAAGAGTCCGTGATACAACCGGTTTTGGTTCGGATTGAAGACATCGGCGCTCTCGACCTTGACGTCTGGCTCGATCCCTCCACCGCCATAGACCGTCCGGCCGAGATCGGTTTTACGCTCTTCTGTCCGGGCTGGCGGCGGCGCATCGGCCGGGTTGTAGCGTCGCTGGTAGTACTCAAAGAGAGATCCGCTCGAGTAGTCCCGCTGGATCAGACGGCCACTTGGCGTGTAGTAATGGGCGATGGTGAGGGTCAGTGCCCCTCCGTTGAAGAGGGGGAAAATACGTTGTACGAGCCCTTTCCCAAAGCTGGGCTCTCCGACAATCAGCCCGCGATCGTGGTCCTGGATCGCGCCGGCGACGATCTCCGATGCTGAAGCACTGTCCCGATCGATCAGCACGACGAGGGGAAAGTTTTCACTCGCCCCATTCTCGGCAATCATCGTTTGGTCGAAGTTCCGTCCCTGTCGTCCTCGCGTGCTGACGATTGTTTGTCCGCGTTGCAGGAACTGGTCACACACCTTGGCGGCTTGATCGAGGTAGCCACCCCGATTCTGACGCAAATCAAGGATGAAGCTGGTCGCGCCTTTCTCGGTCAGCTCGGCCCGGGCCATCGTCATCTCCCGGCTGGTCGTCGATTGAAAGTTCCGGGTCAGGCCAATGTAGCCAATCGTCGGTGTCACGAGGTAGTAGTTGGGGATCGACGGCAGCGCGATTCCATCGCGGGTGATCGTCATCGAGATGGGCTCGGCAACGCCGACTCTCCGCACCTGCACCTTGACCTGCGTGCCTCGATCGCCCAGCAGTTTGGAACGAACCTGGTCGGAGGTCCAATTGACGCTCGCCTCTCCATCGATGGCGACGATCTGGTCTCCATAACGCAAGCCCACCGCCGAGGCGGGGCTTCCCTCGAAGGGCTCCAGGATGTAGGTCGAACGGTGGCGTGTCCCGATCTGAGAGCCAATCCCGTAGTAGCGGCTGTGCTGTTTTTCGTTGAACTCCTGGAAGGCTTTGCGGTCGAGGTAGTCGGAGTGGGGGTCGAGACTCTTGAGCATCCCGTGGATGGCCGACTTGCTGAGCGTCTCGTCATCCAGTTCGCCAAAATGGTGGGTTCGGATGAGGCTGACCGCTTCCTGATAGCTGCCCGAGACACGTTGCCGGGTCGTCTCCTGCTGCGCGCCGACACGGGAGACTGCGCTCCACCCGCCACCAAGGAGCAGGCCGATTGCCCCAAGGCTCACCAACATCCCGAGTCCCCATCGTCTGCTCATACTCCCCCCATCTCGTTATCCGCAGCGTCGCCCGATCAGGGCGAAGATTTACTCCCCTCCAGAGGATTCCCCCGAAGACAACCAAATATCGTAACATCGTACCCGTCTGACAGGCAGAGTCAAGCCGCAAAAGGGAGGAAGTTGCCGGGCTGGCTCAGCGAATCCGCTCGTCCTTGAAGATTTTGCCGTCCAGAATCGAGATGACACGATGGGCATGCGCGGCAATATCGGCTTCGTGCGTCACCAGAATGATGGTGTTTCCCCGTTCGTGAAGGTTCTCGAAGAGCTGCATGATCTCGACAGAGGTCTTCGAGTCGAGGTTCCCCGTGGGTTCGTCCGCGAGGATGATCGAGGGGCTGTTGACCAGCGCGCGGGCGATGGCGACCCGTTGGCGCTGCCCTCCAGAGAGTTCATTGGGCTTGTGGGACATCCGGTTTCCCAACTCGACCGACTCGAGCGCGGCTTTGGCCATCTCGATCCGCCGTGCTGAGGGAGTTCCATTGTAGATCAAGGGAAGCTCGACGTTATGCAGCGCACTGGCCCGGGGTAGCAGATTGAACGTCTGGAAGACGAAGCCGATCTCTTTGTTGCGGATCATCGCCAGCTCGTCGTCGTCCATCTGGGCGACATTCTTTCCGTTGAGCCAATACTCACCCTTCGACGGCGTGTCGAGGCACCCGATCAGATTCATGAGCGTCGACTTACCAGAACCGGAGGGACCGATGATCGCCACATACTCATTGCGTTCGATCTGGAAGGTGACACCACTGAGCGCGTGGATGACCTCATCGCCCATGGTGTAGGTCTTCCAGAGGTCGTGCGTGCGGATCAGGACCTGCGAACCATTCTCTTGCGCTCTGGCCCGCTCCGTAGCG
>JBMUAP010000554.1:0-2612 GCA_049454155.1 Blastocatellia bacterium | reverse complement strand
CTCTCGCCGGTCGACCGGCGCGTCGAAGGCCAGCGGCTCTCCCTCGAGCGGTGCCGGGGGCAGTGGCGTCCCCAATCGCGGATGGCTGATCTCGCCGAAGGGATTCGAGTAGACCTGCACGTCCCCATCCCGCTGCCCATTCTTCATCCCGATCCGGGTGAAGAGGTTGGCCATCTGGTAATACTGCTTCTGCGTCCACTTCTCCAGCGGGTGGTTATGGCAGCGCGCGCAGGTGATCGACATGCCCAGGAAGGCCATCGAGAAGTTCTCAGTCAGCTCGGTCGTCTCCTTGTGCAGCACATAGTAGTTGGCCGCGCCATTCTCAAGCGTGTTGCCATTGGCGGTGACGATCTCCCGCACCATCTGGTCGTAGGGCTTGTTGGTCCGGACACTCTCGCGAATCCAGTGGTGGAAGGACCACATGGCGTTCTCGCGCAGCAGGCGGGAGGAGACGAGCAAGGTGTCGGCGTGGCGGTTGGTCCAGTAGTCGACAAACTCCGGCCGGGCCAGCAGCTGCTCGATCAGCGCGGCGCGCTTGCCCAGTGCCCCATCGGCGACGAACCGCGAGACCTCGGCGACGGTCGGCAGCGTTCCGGTTGCGTCGAGAAAGGCCCGGCGGACGAATTCGGCGTCTCCGACCTGCGCCGAGGGGGCGATGCGCAGCTCCTGCAACCGTGCGATCACCAGATCATCGATGTAATTGTGCCGGGGAGAGCGCGCGAAGGCCTCTTCCGGAATGACGTGAGGATGGGGATTGGTAACCCGCGCGAAGGCGACATTGCTCTGGTACCAGAGGCTGATTGCTGTCTCTCCCGCACCGGTGCTCTTGATGCCCCCCTCCTCGTCGACAGTCGCGACGCCCGCGTTGGCACTGGCATACTTGACCCAGCGCGTCACCTCCTCGCGGCGGCCGTCACTGTACCGCGCAATGACGCGCAGTCGTGTTTCGGCGCCCGTCGCGAGGGTGAGCTGCCCCGGCGTCACTTCGAGCCCGATGATGCGCGCATCACTCTCCGTCGGGCCCACCCCGCCCGCGGCGATCCACTCGCTGAGCACCTTGTATTCGAGCGAGCCAGCCTCGAGCCGCTCTCCCCCGCCATGCCCAATCGTCATGGTTGGCTTGAGCAGGATCAGGCTCCGCGTCGGCTCCTGCAGGTTGACGCGCCGGCCGCTGGTCTGACGGGTCATGACATTGAAGTCGACCTCCGGGTCATAGCCGCGCAGCGTCAGCTTGAAGCCCCCTTTGCCAGCGAGGGCTCCATGGCACGCCCCCGAATTGCAGCCGAGTCGCGTCAGCACCGGGATGACGTGGTTGCGAAAGCTCCAGCCGCCGACCGGTGTCGTCACCTCCGACGCCGGCTTCGTCGTGTCGAGCGAGACTGGCTCGACCGCCGCCTTCGCCTCCCGCTCCGCCGGTCGCCCCAGTACGAGCCCCATCCCCACGCCTGCTCCCGCCAGGAGCAGGATCCACCGCTTGCCTCGATCTCGCATCATCGCCTCCCCACTGGTTCAGAACAGCTCGTGAATCGGATGGTAGCCGTGCTCGATGACACGGATCGGCCGCCCCTGCACGCCCGTCAACTCTGCGTCCGGCGCGATTCCCAGCGAGTGGCAGATCGTCGCCGCCACCTCGGCCGGCGCGACCGGGCGATCCTTGGGGGCCCCGCCGATCTCGTCCGACGATCCGATCACCTGTCCGCCCTTGACGCCTCCACCCGCCATCAGCATCGTCCAGCACTGCGGCCAGTGGTCGCGCCCTCCCGCCGGATTGATCTTCGGCGTCCGCCCAAACTCGCCGGTCGCCACGACCAGCGTGTCCTCAAGCAGTCCGCGCTGCGCCAAATCCGCCAGCAGCGAGCTGTACCCCTGGTCGAACATTGGCCCCACCAGGTCGCGGTAGCAGGCGATCGGGCTGAACGGCGCCGAGCCGTGGATGTCCCAGGTGATCTCGTTGAAGACCGTCTCGAACATGTTGATCGTCACGTAGCGGACTCCCCGCTCGATCATCCGCCGCGCCATCAGGCAGCTCATCCCGAAGCGGTTGCGTCCATAGAGGTCCTTCGTCGCCTCATCTTCCCGTGTCAGGTCGAATGCTTCGCGCATCTCCGCCGAAGACATCAGCGAGTAGGCTTGCTGGAAGTTGTCGTCGAGCAACCGCGCGTCTTGGCTCGCCTTGAATCCCGCTTCGAGCTCGCGCACCGACTGGTCGACCATCTCACGCAACCGCCGTCGCCGGTCGGTCCGGATCGACGAGAGATACTCCGGCGGCAGCATATCCGGCACCTTGAAGTTCGGCTGGGAGGGATCCGCGTTCAGAATGAACGGGTCATACTGTTTGCCGAGGAAGCCTGCCCCGTGGCCGTGCGGCATGTTCCCGCCCGTCGCTCCAATCGGCTTGGGGAGCAGGACGTGCGGCGGCGCCTCGCCGCGTGGCCCCCGCATCTTCGCGAGGACGCTGCCAACACTCGGATGCTCGATCCCACCCTGGAAGAGCCGCCCCGTCTGCATCATCTGGTGGCCCGTGTCGTGGACTGCCGCCGCCGTGTGGTAGCACGAACGGATCAGCGCGTACTTGTCCGCCTGCTTGGCCATGCGCGGGAAGATCTCGCTGA
>JBMUAP010000553.1:0-2616 GCA_049454155.1 Blastocatellia bacterium | reverse complement strand
CCTGCCCAAACTTCCCGTCGACGGTGTACATCGGATAGTAGTCAGAAGGGTAGGCTTGCAGCAGGTGACGAACCTGTTCCTGCGCAAATTCGAGGGTATCGGTCAGAGTCGCCGCGGTCGCCGCGACCGGGTGTGAGGTCAGCAGATCCATCCATCCTCCTGAAACGTAACTACTCCCGGCATTGACGAACTTCAAGGCATCCTACGGTCTAATGATGACAACCCCAGATGTTCCAAGTTCGTCGTTGGTTGGCCAAACCAGTGTCTCAATCGTAACTACTCACGGAGAGGAAGATCAGAAAGTGGACTGAGCCAATCAGCGACCAACGATAAAACTGAAGAGATAATTGCCCCACCGAGGCGCAGAGGTCACCGAGAAAAACATAGGATACCTTAAAGTTCATTGATGCCGTGAGTTGTTACTCTCAATCTTCTTCTCGGTGTTCTCTGTCTTTCTGATGCCATTGACCCGTACGTTGCCCCGTAGCAAAAGTCGTCCCAATCTTCTTCTCGTTGTTTTCTCTTTCTCAGCGGTGGATCTGATCTCATCCGCTCTCCCTCTTTCAAATTCTTCTCTGTGACCTCTGTGTCTCGGTGGTCCAATGATGTCTTCACTTCTGGCGTTGATTGCTTGTTGATCCGGCTTTCTTCCCCGTGAGTAATTCCCCTGAAACAGCAATCGACTGAACGCATCAAACCGAGGGGAAGCCGGCGCTCCGCTCAGCAGATCAACGGCAGGGCCCGACCGGTGGCGGCACTCGCCACCGCGGTCTCGACCATCTGCTGGCCAAGGCGCGACATCGCCGGCGTCAAGGGACCGACGAGGCGCTCCCCCGTCGCCAGACAGTGGAGGAGGTGCTCGACCGCATTGCGGTGCGGCGCCTCGACCGGGTCGATCGGCACGGGATGCGCCTCCGGTCGCTCGCGTGTCTGCAGAGTGACCACCGGGGAGTAGTCATGACTCGTCAACGTCCCCTCGCTCCCCACAATCACAAACCCACACCTCGGCTGTGGCTGATGCGTCCACGGGTCGGTGAACGTTCCCCACCGCGTCTCGAACTTCGAGAGACCAACGGCGTAGCGCGCGAGGGTGATGCTGTGCTCGTCGACCTCGAGCCCCTCCGGCCGGTCGACCATCGTCATGATCTCGAGCGGTGGCCGGCCCCCGTGAAACCAACTCCCGAGCGTCACCCCATAACCAAGATAGTCGAGCAGGGACCCACCCCCCTCGGCCCGTCGATAGAACCAGCTCTCCGGCTTGCGGCGACGGACCTCCTCCTCGCTCACCTCGCGTTTATCCGCGACGTGGTAGAGCGGTCCACGGTTGCCCCCGTAATAATGAACCTCGCGAACTTCGCCGATCACCCCTTCGTCGCAGAGCCGCTTCGCCGTGCGGTGCGTCGGGGACCAGACGAGCGGCCAGTTGATAGCCAACGTCCTGCCGGCGCTCTCCATCGCCCGGATCATCCGATCGGCATCGGCCAGCGAGGCCGCCATCGGCTTCTCCATCAGGACGTGCACCCCGAAGGGAGCGACCTGCTCAACCAGGGAGGCATGGTGCGCCGGTGCCGGGCAAAGGATGGCCACCTCCGGCCGGGTCCGCTCCAGGCAGGCCTCGACCTCGGTGAAGACTTGATCTGGCCGCAGCGAGAAGGCCCGAACCACCTCCTCCATCCGCGCTGGCTGGCTGTCACAGACCCCCACCAACTCGGCCATCGGATGGTCGACCACCATCCGCAGCAGATCTCCCATATGAAAATGGTCAAAGTTGATCCCGACGATGCGCACGGTCAGCTCTCCCCACGTCACCCAGCCTCTCCGGAGCTTCACGCCCTCTCACCCAGGGCACGCTGCGCCAATGCAATCGCGCCGCAAACCCCGGCGTCGTCCCCGAGGGTTGGCGCCACAATGTACTGATAGATCCCCGCGTCGAGGGCCGGAGAGCCAAGGTAGCGGTTGAGGGCCGCCTGGACGTGCCGGCGCAGCGCCGCAAAGAAGCGGGCCTCTCCATACTGCCCAGCCTTGCGCACGCTCCCTCCAATCAGGATCCGCCGCGGCGAGAGGCAGTAGATCAGATTGGCCAGCGCGAAGGCGATGTAGCGCGTCTCCATCTCCCACACCGGGTGATCCGCCGGCAGCGCCTCTGCCGGAATGCCTGCCCGCGCCTCAATCGCCGGCCCCGTACAGAGCCCCTCCCAACAGGCTCCGTGAAAAGGACAAACCCCGGGAAAATCGTCCCCGGGCAGGCGCGGCAGCCACAGATGGCCCATCTCCGGATGGAGCAGCCCGTGCATCAGCGCCCCCCCGACCATCCCTCCCCCACCGATCCCCGTTCCGATCGTCAGGTAGAGAAAATCGGCCAGCCCCTGCGCCCCTCCCCAGACAAACTCCCCGAGCGCCGCTGCGTTGACGTCCGTATCGAAGCCCATCGGCCGCTCGCCCAATCGCCACCGCAGCCCTCCCAAAAGGTCGGTCTGCCGCCAGCCCTCTTTCGGCGTCGAGGTGATGTACCCATAGGTCGGCGACGCCGGGTCAAGATCGACCGGGCCGAAAGAGGCGACCCCGATCGCTGCCAGCCGACCGTGCTCCCGCTCCTGCTCCGACAGCCATTCCGCG
>JBMUAP010000552.1:0-2618 GCA_049454155.1 Blastocatellia bacterium | reverse complement strand
CCCCGATCGGCATTCACGATGGATTTGAGTGGCTCGCGCAACGCTATACGGATGAACAACACGAACTGACCCGCGATGAGGTGGCCCATATTCATCTCGATCGGGGCTGCTTGTTGGGAGTCTCCCGCACTGATATCTCCCGCCACCCGGAAGGGTTGCAGAACACTCTCGCTGCCCTGGCCAAGCTCAATATCGACGGGCTGCTGACGATCGGGGGCGATGATCTGCTCGCCAGTTCCTTGGCGGTCGAGCAGGCCTCGAGTGGGACGATCCGGGTCGTGCAGGTGCCGAAAAGCATCGATAACGACATGCTCCTCCCCTATCCGCAGACCACCCTCGGCTACGAGACCGCTCGCCACGTCGGGGTCGGGATTGTCACCAGCTTGATGGAGGATGCACGGACCACCGGCCGCTGGTTCCTGGCCGTGACCATGGGGCGCCCCACTGGCCATCTCACCCTGGGCATCGGCACCGCCGCCAGTGCCACCTGCACCATCATTCCCGAAGAGTTCCCTGAAGGTACGATCACGCTCCGCCAAATCTGCGACATTGTCGAGGGGGCAATCCTCAAGCGGAGAGCGATGGGGAAGGGCCACGGCGTCGTGCTGCTCTCCGAAGCCCTCGTCGAGAGATTCGCACCGGCGGAACTCTCTGAATTGCAGGATGTTGACCGCGACGCACAGGGCCGGATCCGCGTCGCCGAGATCGATCTCGGTCGCAAGGTCAAGGGCGAAGTGCAAGCCCGTCTCGAATCCCGCGGCCTCAAGGTAACCGTGGTCGATAAGACCATCGGCTACGAACTCCGCTGCGCTCCACCGATTCCCGTTGACGCCGACCACGCCCGCGACCTTGGGTATACTGCGGTCAACCATCTTCACGCCGGCGGAAGTGGCGCCCTTGTCACGATCCAGAACGGTGAGTTCACTCCCATTCCCCTCTCGAAACTGGCCGATGAGACTGGCCGTGGTCAACACCGGACGGTCGACACGCACTGTGAATCCTACCAAGTCGCCCGCGATTACATGGTTCGACTTGAGCCCCGTGACTTTGCCGACCCTGCGTGGCTGGAATCGCTGGCGAAAGCGGCTGGGATGACGGCTGAAGACTTCCGGACGCACTTTCAGTCGGTCAATCTGTAAGCCGGAAGAGACGCCTGCCCCTGCAGTCAGGGGGAGCTGGATCATTCCTTGATCTTCAACGGGGGCTCCCGACTCGTCCTGTCGAGCGGAGAGCCCCCGTTCCACTTTGGGCCATTGGACCTTTAAAGGCTACGTTTCAGCACGGTCAGATAGAGTTTCCCGTCAATCAAGATGAATACACAGGAAAGTCTCAGAAGAAGGGATGAAAGGGGAGAAGGCGGCGGTCGGAATCGAACCGACGAATAAAGGTTTTGCAGACCTCTGCCTTACCACTTGGCTACGCCGCCATAAAGAAGAAGCAGGAATAATGGCACAAGGAGCCATCGACTGTCAATCCATCTGGAGATCCAGTTGAGCATTGGGCTTCAGAGGGAGCGGAGGGCGACTACGAGCAAGGGGGAGATGGCGGAGGGTGGGGCGCAATCATATCGGGCCTCGCGCAGCCTGCCCTCCACCCAGTGGGCCTCCACCGGGGACCTTGCCTGGATGATCCAGGTGTGGGGAACGGAATTGCTGAGCAGGTGGGAAGCCCCGCCGAGGATCGATTCGATCCCGCTCGTCTCCGACACAGGGGCCAGGTAGACAAGATCCGGTGGTGGTTGTTGGGTCGCGGCGAGATCGAGCGAGCGTCTGGGGGGAATCCAGGCGCTGGTCACGGCCTCGAACCCGGAGGTGGTTGTCTCCTTCTCCAGGAGCAGTGGGAGGAGGTGGAGGTTCTCCACCCGATTGCACCCTCGCAATTCAGCGAGTCGGGGCAGCGTCCCAGGCTGGGGGACCATTCCATAGACATTCCCGCGTGGGCCCACCCGGGCCGCCGCGAGAAGAGAGATCAACCCCAGGGAATCCGCATAGAGATAGGCCGTGTCCCCAGGTAGGAGCCGGTGGCAGAGCCACCGCTGCACCGGGAGGTCCGCAATGCCCAGCCGGGCCGTGATCTCCAGGTCCGGAAAACCATAACCCCGCAGTGGGCCGGCGAGAATCGCTGACTCATCGCGCTTCCAGCGCCACCACCACCGATAGATTGGAGAACGGAGTAACCACCCGCCTCTTCCAAACCAGGCGCGGTGAAGGAGGCTGGCGAGCGCCAATGGCCCGGCTCGCTGCGTGTGGTTGACTCTCGCCAACGGATCCCCTCTCTTTCCCGGTGGTTGGACTTGCCCCCCGCGCTGTGCGGTCCTCTCGCGAGTTCCCCAACTCAAGACCAGAACATCTTACTCGAATGGACACATCTCCCTGAATGGATTCCAGGTGATCTTTCCATTTTCCACTGATCAAAAAAGAACGGATGGAAGGAGTCTCAAGCCTCCTCCCATCCGTTGGCGGTGCTCATCAGGGTGGGCACATTCAGTCGAAGCAATCCCCCATTAATTGACGAAGTTACTCCGGATGAGCCGGACGGTAACCCCTCCAGGGTTGGTGACGATCAGATTCCGATTCCCCTTAGGGGTCGAAGAGGTTGTTCTGACCTGAAGGTCGATC
>JBMUAP010000551.1:0-2620 GCA_049454155.1 Blastocatellia bacterium | reverse complement strand
ACCGACGAGGCGCCGCGGGACCAGCGCCCCCTCCAGGCCGTCCCGATCGACGAGAGCGATGTCGCTCCACAGATTGCCGCAGCGATCGCCGCGCGCCGCGCTGCGGGAGCGACCGAGGCCGAGACGCTCGGCCAGTTGCTCACCGAACTGCTCGCCTCTCCCAATCTGGCCTCGAAAGAGTGGGTCTATCGCCAGTATGACCACATGGTACGGACCAACACGGTGGTCCTGCCCGGCTCGGACGCAGCAGTGATCCGGGTCAAGGAGACGCGCCACTCCCTGGCGATGTCGCTCGACGCCAATGGGCGCTACTGCCGGCTCAACCCGCGCGCCGGGGCCCGGCTCGCCGTCGTCGAATCGGCCCGCAACGTCGTCTGCAGCGGCGCACAGCCCCTCGCGGTGACCAACTGCCTCAACTTTGCCAGCCCGGAACGGCCTGAGGTCATGTGGTCGTTCAGCGAGACGATCGACGGGATGGCAGAAGCGTGCCGGGCGCTCGGCACGCCGGTGACGGGCGGGAATGTCAGCCTCTACAACGAGACGGAGGGGCGCGGCATCGATCCGACCCCGGTGATCGGCATGCTCGGCTTGATCGAGGAGGCCCGTCACATCACGACTCAGTGGTTCAAGCAGGCGGGGGACCAGATTCTGCTGCTCGGCCGGACGGGGCAAGACCTTGGTGGGAGCGAGCTGCTCTCGACGCTGACGGGGGAGGCCTGCGGAGCTGTCCCGGCACTCGACTTGGCACTGGAAACAGCGGTCCAGGCGACCTGCCTCGCGGCGATCCGGCAGGGGCTCGTCCACTCGGCCCACGATGGCAGCGAGGGCGGCCTCGCCGTTGCGCTCGCCGAGGCCTGCTTCTCCTCGTATGGCCGGGAAGCGATCGGGGCGACGATCGACCTCAGCGCGCACGCCGCCGCCTCTGGCCTCGACGATCCGGCGACGCTCCTCTTCGCTGAGTCGCCGTCACGGATCCTCCTCAGCGTCCCCCCCGAGCGGACCGATCAGGTCTTGGCCCTCGCACGCGAACACCAAGTCCCGTGCGCGATCCTCGGCGTCGTTGGTGGAAAGCAGCTCCAGATCTCACTCAACGGTCGGCCCCTCGTCGAGGCTCCAATTGCGTCTCTCGAAGCCGCGTGGCGGTCGAGCCTGCCGCGCCACCTCGAGCAGCCGCCGGCCTGACGTCACATGACGGGTTCTGCCGGGTCAAGGATCGAGCGGAGCGCCTCCTCATCGAGGAGGTAGACCTCGCTGCAGTAATGGCAGGTCAGTTCGGCTCCGCGATCCTTCTCGAGCATGTCGGCGACCTCCTCCGGCCCGAGGGCCGTGACGATGCGGATTGCCCGCTCGTACGAACATTTGCAGCGGAAGGAGACAGGGTGCTCAGCCAGCACCGTCAAGGGAAAGTCCCCGAGCGCCTCCCGCAGGAGCCCCTCGGCGGTCGCTCCTTGCCGGATCGCGTGGGTAACGTGCGGTGCTTCCCGCAGGCGCGCCTCGAGATCGGCCAGCTCTTCTTCGTCCGCTCCCGGCAGCACCTGGATCAGGTAGCCCCCCGCCGCCGACACCCGTGCCTCCTCCCCTTCGAGAAAGACGCCCAGGGCGACCGCCGAGTGGATCTGCTCGGACGTGGCCAGATAGTGGGCCAGATCCTCGGCGATCTCCCCCGAAACGATCGGGACGGAGCCGGCGTAGGGCTCACGCGAGATGCCCATCTCCGAGCCGGCTTCGCGAATGACGTGCAACATTCCCCCGCCAACGATCGATTTGACGTCGAGCTTTCCCTCGGGAGTCGAGGGCGCATCGGCGAGCGGTCGGTTGACGTAGCCCCGCACCGTGCCGAGCGCGTGCGCCTCGGCGACGATCCCGCGGAGCGGCCCCTCGCAATCGAAGCGCAGCGTGACATACTCGAGATTCTTGAAGGTGCGCCCGAAGAGGAGCGCGCCGGTCAGCGCCCGCCCGAGGGCCGCCGAGGCCGTCGGTGAGGTCTGATGTCGACGACACACCTCGTCAACGAGCTGCGTCGTCACCCCGGCAATCATCCGCAGCGTCGCCGCCGGATTGGTCGCTTGAATCAAATGGTCTCCCATTCTCCCTCCATTTTCCCTTCCTCTTCCCACCCTCTTCCCATCCTCTCCACACCCTCTATCTATCTCTCTTTTCTTCTTCTTCGCGTCTTCGCGCCTTCGCGTGAGATCTTTCTTCCTTTTAGTGCCCCTGATCAGGAAAGGCCCGGAAGAGGACCAGATCGCAATTGGGCGAGCATTTGATCGGTCCGCGCTGCTCGCCCAGCCTCTCCAGGCGCAAGAGCGGGCTCTCGGCGAGAGCACCGCTCCACTGGCGCTGCGAGAGGACGAGCAGACTCTCCCCGCCGTTCCGCTCGATCAGCGGTGGAATCGATTCGAGGGACGGGGCGATAACAAAGTACGACTTCTCATCCCGCAACGGCAGATCCGTCGCGTAAAAGTTGAGGCGGTGGTTGCTGTTAAGGAAGAAGACGAGCCGCTCGCCCGGGCGCGCCTCGCGCACCGCCTGCTCTCCCAGTGCCTTGAGCGTCTCCCGCTCGGCAAGGACCGGCGTCACCAGGTTGACGATCGCGACCATGACGACGGCAAACCCGAAC
>JBMUAP010000550.1:0-2625 GCA_049454155.1 Blastocatellia bacterium | reverse complement strand
CCGCTGGAGGGGTAACATTCGACCGTTCGACCCCTTGAAGTTCGTCAATGAGGTGAGCAGTTACGGATCGAGCGCTGGTGAGGGGGGACTGCCATTCTGGCTGTCCCCCCTGCTTGTCAGTAGAGGTTGAAAGTGAACTCGAGGTTGCCGCGGACACTGACCGGTTGACCTGACCGGACCGCCGGGTTGAAGCGGATCCGCTGGGCCGCTTCGATGGCCTTCTCGGTCAATCCATCAGGGAGTCCCCGGACAACCCGGATATTGGTGATCCGCCCGTCAGCGGTGAAGACGACATTGAGGACGACGGTGCCTTGGATCTTGTTCTGGCGCGCCTCCTCGGTATACTTCGCCTTCTCCTTGTAGATGATCGTCGGACGGAGGCTGGCGCTCATCGGCTCGACGGTACGACCGCCGCCGAGGCCCATATCTCCCCCGCCGACGTTGCCACCACGTCCAGCCCCGGCGCCACCACCTTCACCACCGCCCACGCCCGTTCCGGTTCCGCGGCCAATGCCGGCTCCCGTCCCAGGACCGCTCGAAGGGGGCCCAGGCACGCCCATCGGATCCCCGAGGGGGCCCTTCATCGGCGGCATCGCACCCGGATCCCCATAGATCGTGGGGACGACGGCGAGGGAAGGATCCTTGATCTTCGGGGGCTCTGGATTGGGCATGACAATCTGTGGCGTCAAGGCCATCTGGGGCGGGACGCCTCTGCTCGGCGGGGTCGGCTGACTCCGCCCCCCACCGCCGCCGCCAGAGGCCGCTTTGGGCCGGCTCAAACTGCCGCCAACGCGCCGCTCACGCACCAGCGGCGATTCGTTTCTCGTCACCTTGAACTCGGCTGGAAGATCGGTCAGCGGCGTCAGCAGCGTCAGCTCTTCTTTCGGGGGCTCCGGTGGAACACACTTCCCGGGGAAGATCCGACAGTAGAAATCGTAGTTCGAGAGGAAGGCCGCGAAGAAGAGGACCAGGGCCATCGGCGCCCAATTGAGGACCTCGAGGGTGATCTTCGGCCCGACCAATTTCGTGGTCGCCCGTTGGATCACCCGCAACAGCAGGAATCCGCGGGCAACGTAGCAACCGATCAGATAGACCACAAAGGAGAGGAACGCCGCCTTGGCTGGCCAGCCTGTCGCCCGACCCGCCGACCCGATCGCCTCCATGATGAAGTAGAGCGAGAAGAAGCCGACGACGGCCATCTCCGACCCGGCCAGCAGCATGTTGCGCCGACGCAGATTCGAGCCCTCCCCGCGTGCGAAATCGAGGAGGAACTGTTTCGGATCCCGACGGAACTCGGCGACCGCTGCCGCGAATTCACGTTGCAGCCGGGCAGGGAAGGACTCCTCGACCAGCAGAAACTGAAAGTCACCCGCACCGGGTTGAGGAGCACCTACTCGACGAAAGACCTCGCCGAGGTTCTGGAGCCCTGCCGTCAGCCGCGAGAAGAGGGATCCGGCCTCCGGAATCGCGAAGTTGAGCTCGGCGGTCAGATTGGGCGATCCATTGAGCGTCTGGGCAGGCGGCGACGTGAGCGGACGGGTCGCGACTGGGGGGGGCTCTTCGAGAGGGAAGGGGGACGAAGGCGCCGTCTCCGCTCGATTGATCGGGGCTACGGGCGCCGTGATTCGTTGCGGGGCTTCGGGGGCCGTCGCTCTCCCCGCGATCTTCTCCGCGGGAGGACTGACCGTTCCGACCGTCGAAGCGGGAGGCACCGCCGCTCGCCCATTTCCGTTCTCACCGCCCGCATGGAGATCCGATCGGCGAGCAGACGGCTGGGAGAGGCGCTGATAGTCCTCCTGGGTCAACAGCAGTTCCGTATCGTTCGGACAGTACTGGAAGCCGTTGGGATAGTTCTGCTTGCATACCGGACAAATTTTCATGTGCCGCTTACCTCACCCGGAGAATCTTAAACGTCGACTCTACAAAACACAAGTAGGGGATCCCCCGTCGCTTCCCCTCCGCTTCTTTACTGATGGCGCAATCGCCGGTGCAGGCGCACACTCGATTCGTCAGCCGTTCTCTTCCCTCACGACAGCAGAACGGCTCAGAGAGGGCCCCCTTGCAGAGGGGTGGCAGGGGTGGCAGGGGTGGCAGGATCAGGCAGGGGAGTCCCGGTACTCCTCCAGTTTGCGATAGAGGGTCTTGCGTCCGATGCCCAGGAGGCGAGCGGCCTTGGCCTTATCGCCCTCGGTATGGAGGAGCGTCTCGAGGATGACTTGCCGCTCCACCTCTTCCATCGTCAGGGGCAGCGTCAGCACAAGCTGGGTGGCGGCGACGGTGATCGAAGAGGCGGTGCGCATGGCCTCCGGAAGATCGGCCTCGGTGATCGTGCGGCCGGTGGCGACGATGACGGCCCGTTCGAGGCAGTTCTCCAGTTCACGGACGTTGCCCGGCCAGTCGTGCCCCTTGAGGATCTGGAGTGCCCGGTCGGTGATGCCCGCGACGCGGCGTCCGCTCTTCTGTTGGAAGCGTTCGATGAAGTAGGCGGCGAGCTGCTCGATATCCTCCGGCCGTTCTCGCAGGGATGGAAGATGGATCGGATAGACGTTGAGTCGATAGAAGAGGTCACGACGGAAGCGCCCTTCCTGGATCTCACGCTCGAGGTCTTTGTTGGTCGCCGCGATG
>JBMUAP010000549.1:0-2640 GCA_049454155.1 Blastocatellia bacterium | reverse complement strand
GGCCACTGGTCTGACCGCCCTTCGCCATTGCCGGTTGTGCAACACTGACGATGGAATCTTTGGTCGGGCTAAGCCCCTCCCTCACGCTGTCGGGATGGGTCACGCTGCACGGGGGCTGACGTACTGATCGTACTGTCGAAACGGTTCCCAGTCGCGGGGGGGCTCGACGACCGGCGGTTCGGGGAATCGCTCTTGGAGTTCGACCATCTCGATGGCTTCAATAAAGACTCGCTCCAGGCTATCCGGGAGAAAGCCATTCTTTCGGCAGGCACGGATGTGCCGCCGTACAATCGCATCGACCTTTTCCCTCTTCTCTGCGGGAAGGCTGTTGATCATTCGGAGTGTCTCGGCTGTCAATCTGATCATACCAGTCTCTCCTCCCTCTCTTGAATTGTCATTCTGCGCCCGAATTTTCCAGATGGCTCCTGGGTCCTCCCGTGGCCAATCGCCCTGACGAATCGCCCTGACCAATCGGCTGCGGGAGAGGTCTCCGGGAGACCCACCCTTACCTACCTCTCGTGCTCCATGAACGCTGCCAAGCGCTTCGTGTTGCAAAGGAAAATCAGGAAATTTCTGGAGGAGAGGGGGAGGGAATGAGAGAGTTCCCTTCGCGAGCCGTTTATGAGACGATATGCCCCATTCAATGACTTGTTACAGCAAGGAGATCGTCATGGCCAACTTCCAGCATCATCTCTTCATCTGCACCAACCAGCGACCGGCGGGGAATCCTCGGGGATGCTGCGATCCCGACGGGTTGGGAAGCTTCCAGATTCAGTGGAAGCGGGAACTGGCAGCCCGTGGGCTGAAAGGGGAGATCCGGGCCAACCGGGCCGGATGCCTCGACCAATGCGAGCACGGTCCGACCGTCGTCGTCTATCCGGAAGGAGTCTGGTATGGAAAGGTCACGCCAGAGGATATTCCAGAGATCATCGAACGCCACTTGATCGGGGGAGAGCCGGTTGAGCGGCTGCGGTTGGCGCCCTCGTGCATCAATACCCCATCCTGCCCGCACCGCTCGTCGCCTGCGGGCGACTCCCATCAGCGCACCGAGAAGACGGGATGAAGGAGAGGAGACCGACCGACAAGCCGGCAGAGAGTCCTCTTCAAGACCGGCCGACACGACCGGTGCGGGTCGCCGCGATTGGAGGGGGGACGGGGCTCTCGACGCTGCTGCGCGGGATTGGGGCTGACGCCACCTCCGGGTTTGAAGTGACGGCCATTGTCGCGGTGACGGACGATGGGCGCAGTTCGGGCCGGGTCCGGGCCGAGTTTGGGGTTCTCCCTCCGGGTGACATCCGGAACTGTCTGGTCGCACTGGCGCCGACAGGAGATCGACTGACAGCACTCTTCGACCACCGCTTTCCGGGAGAGGGGGGACTGGGCGGCCACGCGCTGGGAAATCTGATTTTGCTCGCCTTGAGCCAACTGGAGGAAGGAGATTTTCTAGCAGCGATTGAGGCGGCGCGATCCCTTCTGGGAGTAGAAGCGAGGGTCCTGCCATCGACGCTCTCGCCGGTCGAGCTGCAGGCCCGGATTGGAGAACAGTGGGTGGTCGGGCAGATCGCCATCAAGTCCCACCCGGGACCGATCGAGGACCTCCAACTGTTGCCGCCGGATGCCGAGCCGCTTCCCGCGGCACTCGAGGCCATTCAAAAAGCCGATCTCATCACCCTGGGGCCAGGCTCGCTCTTCACGAGCGTCATCACCAATCTCGTCGTTCCCGGGATTGCCGAAGCGATCACCGCAAGCCCTGCCCGCAAGATCTACATCTGTAACGCCATGACCGAATATGACGAGACCGACGGAATGTCGGCGATCGATCACGTGCGGACCCTCCTCGGCTATCTGCGAGGAGGCCGGATCGACGAAGCCCTCTTCAATTGCGCACCGATCTCGCCCTCGATGCGGGATCGCTACGCGCTGGAGCGGGCAGTGGCGCTCCCGCCCCCCCAGGAGGTCCCGCCGGACCTGCGCGACATCCGGTTCCACCAGCTTCCCCTCGCCTCGGAAGAGGGCTTTGTGCGACACGACCCGGAGCGTCTGCGCGCAGCCCTGCTCGAAATCTGTTCCGATCGGATGGACCAGACCGTATAATCCCGCCTTTCATTGATCCCCTTCCCTGGGCGTTTTCCGCTGGCGGTCTCCTCGGGCGAGGGGGAGAGAAATCTGAGGCAAGAGACGAGCGAGGTGACTTTGTCAAATCAACCGATCAATCTCCTGATCCTGGCCGCCGGGCTGGGGACCCGTATGAAGAGCGAGCAGGCGAAGGTCCTGCATCGGCTGGGCAGTCGGCCTCTGATTGCCCACCTCCTGCGTACCGCGGCGCGTCTCGACCCGGCCCGGATCTTCCTTGTCGTCGGGCACCAGCAGGAAGAGGTCAAGGCGGCAGCCCGGGCGGCCCTCTCCCCGACTCTGGCGGATCGCCTGGTCTTTGTCCATCAAGCCGAGCAGCGCGGAACGGGACACGCCGTGCGCTGTGCGGCGGAGGCACTGCGCGAAGCCGAAGGGGACGTCATCGTGCTCTATGGGGATGCACCGCTGGTTCGCGCCGAAACCCTCCTCGGCTTGGTCGAGGAACAGCGGCGCCACCGACACGCCGCGACCTTCCTGACGATTCAACTCGACAATCCTCCGGCGTAC
>JBMUAP010000548.1:0-2647 GCA_049454155.1 Blastocatellia bacterium | reverse complement strand
GGCGCATAGTGCTCGAGCAGGCGCAGGAGCACATCGTCGCCACTCGCCTGACGGCGCAACTGCGCCCGTTCGGCCTCTGTCTGGGTGGTGGCGGGGGCCAACAGCTGTTGACGGGCCTCGAGCTTGGCGGCGATCGCCGGGACCTCGGTGGCCCGATTGGCAACCACGCCCAGAAATGTTGCTGGGAGCCAGATTGCCAGGATGCAGAGGGGGTAGAGGACAATCGTTCCGCGGAACTGCGCCATCCGCCGCGCTGTCAACCAGAAGATGGAGATGTGCGGAAAGGTCAGTGAAGAGAGCGGGATGAACGTGTAGCTGAAGAAGTAGAGGGGAGAGACCTTCTCGCGGGTCAGCCAGTGGGAGAGGGTTGGGGAGGCCTCCATCTCGCCGATCGCCCGATCGAATCCGCCCATGCCGTAGCCGATGACGAGGAGCGCGATCGTCCCAAAGAGCAGAAAGAGCGTCGTCTGAAAGGTGTTGACCCAGGCGGTCCCGCGCATTCCCCCGAAGAAGACGTAGGACATGACGACGAGCCCAACCAGTGCTCCCCCCGCCCAGTAGGGGAGACGTCCTCCACTGATCGCCGCCAGTGCCGTGCCTCCCCCCATCATCCCGATGATGATGTAGGGCACCAGCAGCGCGGCTTGGACCACGAAGATGACCGTGCCGATGTGACCGCACTCCCAGCGGTCCCGAAACATCTGGACTGGCGTGATGAACCCGTGCTGCTTCCCGAGGGCCCAGACCCGTGTTCCAAAGAGATACATGCCCAACGGAATGACGAGGGCCGAGGAGGAGGCCATCAATCCAAAGGTGACAATCCCATTCGTGAAGGCGTGCCCCGAAGAGCCGAGGATCGCAAACGCCGTCATGTTGGTCCCAAAGAGGGAGAGGAGAAAGACAATCTGGCCGAGCGAACGCCCGGCCAGGAAGAAGTCCTCCGCCGGATGCTCGGGCCGTGCCCGCCGAAAGGCGAAGATCCCAATGTAGAGAACGATGGCCAGGTACCCGAGGACGACGACCAGGGGAAGCAGACTCGAACCTGTCATGCCTCCTCCCGTTTCTTGCCGTTGTCGTCATCCGCAGCATCAGGCACTGCCAAACTTGGTTCGAGGTGGGACGGCCAAGCGTAGCGCACCAACAACCCCATCAACCCAGCAACCGCGATGGTGTAGACAATGTGGTAGAAGAGACCGATCGGAAAGATCCCCCAGACCACTGGCTGGCTTACGTTCCATTGCCAGAAGTCCTGGTGGAGCAGGTATGCCAACCCAACGAGTGCTGTCCCGAGCGCCTTCTTTTTCATGATCCGTTCTTGATTCAACTCACGTCCACTCTCTGCGCTGCGGCGAGGGACAAGAACCCATCCTGGGGGCCGGCACCGGATCGCCATCGTCCTGCCTCAGCGAGTTCGTCTCCATTGCTTCGTTTCATTCAGCAACCAAGTTGGAAATTGTCGCGTACTATCCCATGTGCCAGTGTCAAATTGCAACCACCCGGTGGCATTGCTAAAGTGAATGTCGTGGTCAGGCGGCCCTCCGCGCGAGCGGTGGCCCCGTCATCCCGCGATCAGCCGGCAGACACAAGCGCAGGACCGGGCCAAGAAGCAGGACAGGAAGCAGGACGGGGAAGGAATTACAGGAAGACTGGGCAGATGATCAGTCAAGGCAATTATTCAGTCAAGGCAATGATTATGAAGAAAATCTTGTGGGGAGCGTATTTTCTGGTGGCAACGGCAGCGACGGGGCTGGGTCAGACGACGAGCACCATCTCTGGGACAGTACAGGATCAGACGGGGGCGGTGATCGTCGGGGCGCGAGTCACGATTCGCAACCTCGAGACCAACCAGACCCGGGAACTCCGCACCGACGGCGAGGGGCGCTACCTCGCTCCCGAGCTGCGGGTCGGGCAGTACCAAGTACGGGCCGAGCAGGAGGGATTCAAACCATTGGCGCGAAATCTGACCTTGACCATCGGGGAGCGTGCCGTGCTCCCCCTGACCCTCGAGGTTTCGGTCGAACTCAACGTGACGGTCGTCGAATCGGCTCCGCTGGTCAATACCTCCTCCGCGGAGCTGAGCTATCTGGTCAGTGAACGCGCGATTCGGGAGCTGCCACTCAATGGGCGGAATTATACCGATCTGGCGCTGCTCCAACCCGGGGTCACCGCCTTTCCCCAGCGGGATGGGGGTTCCGTGGTCGCCCACGGTCTCGGGATGTCGATCAATGGGCAGGACATCCGCTCGAATGTCTACCTGCTCGACGGAACCCTCCTCAACGACCTGACCAATGGACCGGCCGGGAGTGCGGCAAGCACCGTCCTCGGCACCGAGATGATCCGCGAGTTCCGCGTCGAGTCGAACTCCTACTCGGCCGAGTTTGGACGAAACTACGGCGGGCAGATCAACGCGATCAGCAAATCGGGGTCAAACCTCTTTCACGGCAGCTGGTATCACTTCCTCCGCAACGACAACCTCGACGCGCGCAACTTCTTCGATCGGGAACCGCTCGGCAAGCCGGAATTCAAGCGCAATCAGTTTGGGGGGACGTTCGGCGGGCCGCTGCGCCGCAACCGGACCTTCTTCTTCGGGGGAGCGGAGTTTCTGCGGGAGCGACTGCACTGGATCGAGCTGGAATCGGCGGCGGCT
>JBMUAP010000547.1:0-2652 GCA_049454155.1 Blastocatellia bacterium | reverse complement strand
CTCTGATTGACCACTTGCGGACCATACGGAATGTCCTGCCATAAAAACTGAGAGAGGTAGGGCCCAGTCAGGTCGCCGGGTGTCAATCCGCGGAAGAGCACCTGAGTCGTCACCGGAGCGTCCGAACCCTGTCGACTCGGAGTGATGGAAAATGGGGCGTACGTCTGCCAGGCAAACTGGTTGTGGGGATCAGGCGTGCCTGTCCCAGAACCTCCTGTCCCCAATCCTTCCATCTGCCCACGCAGCACTTGCGGGGTTTGACGTGGCCCTCGGAATTGAGCCATCTTGGAGAGATCCTGGGCAGCCGCCTGGGTGAGGGAATGGGAATCGTAGTCCGCAAATGGCACATCACGCGTCAGCGCCATCCAGTAGTTCTCGACAATCTCGGCAACGATTTCAGCGCTGTCGAAGGCAGGCGCGGGTGGCAAAAAAACGTTGGCAGGATCCCTTCCAGCCAACTCATAGGTCAACCCCGCCTGAGGGTTCTTGAGCAGGGCGTCTCCGCCCATGGGGATCTGCTCGAACTCCTGCATCTCTCCCGACCACAGGGCTCGCAGAAGCTGCTCATAAGCGGCTGGATCGACCTCGCCAATCCGATTGTGGGGCAGGCCTTTGGAAAAGTTGGCGATGCGATTCTGATAGCGTGGCTCATCCCCATTGGCGACCTGATTCTCCAAGGGCTGGGCCCGCTGCTGGATTGCGGTGCGCGACCGAACACCAAATGCCCGGTCGGCTCGTTCCGGACCGCCCACCCACGATAGATCGCGGCCCAACTGGGGTATCCCAGTCGTCCCCGAGGCCCCTGTTGCCGCCATTCCAGTCCCTCCGCCTTTGGACACTAGAACTGATCCTGTGGCCACGGCGCTGATCTGTGCGAGAAATCGGCGCCTCCCCTTCCCGGGAAGAGCGTCGATCCCATTTGCCATTTCTTCTATCTCGATGATCTCCTTTTCTGTCTTCTTGATTTCTGTTTGTTGGTCGATTTTTTTCTCTGTGTTCTCGAAGTGGTGATTCCAATTCATGCAGATTTTGATCCTTGTGTGTGGCTACTCACGGTCTTCTCGATCAGGGACAAACCTCCAGGTGGCACTCTGGGTCCGGAGCGGCAGGATCAGTCTCTACCATTCGTTCCCTCCCCTGCGTTGCCCCAAGCAGATACACCTTGCCAAGTACTCCCTCCTCCTGCGGGGTTTCGGCCATTTTTCATTTGTTCGCTTGTAGTGGGACAAGCTTGAAGGGTGAAACCCTGTTTCACCTCAACGGTCCAGATCCGCCCGGACACATGCCGGGGGCCTTTGGGCTGACGCGTGGTGAGAAGGACGGTCAGGCCCTTAAAATATTGCGAGATAATGCGATAAGTGGCGGAGGGTTGTCAACAAAAGAGAACTTCATCGTCTAAATAATAATAATTCAGGGACATTTCGAGAAGAAGACTGAGGAAGGAAGACGATCAGAAGAGGACGTCGAGCGCATCGGAGACGGAGCGAACCCCGAAGACCTCGAGTTGGCTATCCAAGGCAAGCCCGCTGAGATTGGTGAGCGGGAGAACGACTCGACGAAACCCCATGCGGCTGGCCTCCCGCAGGCGAATCGCGGCATGGCTGGTCGCACGTACCTCGCCAGCCAACCCCACCTCTCCAAAGACAACCGTCTGCGGGGAGAGTGGAAGTCCTCGAAAACTGGAGAGGACGGCGGCGACAATGCCAAGATCGATCGCTGGTTCATCGATCGAGATTCCCCCGACGAGATTGACAAAGAGGTCGTCCCCGGACAGTTGGAAGCCCAGTCGTTTCTCGAGCATCGCCACCAGCAGAATCGCCCGGTTGAGTTCCACCCCCTGAGCGGTCCGCCGACCTGTGCCAAAGCGCGAGGAGCTGACCAACGCCTGCAGTTCGACGAGCATCGGTCGGGTTCCCTCCATCGCCGCGACCACCACCGAGCCAGAGACCCCAACTGGACGCTCCCGCAAAAAGATCTCCGACGGATTGGTCACCCCCACCAACCCGGCCGCCGTCATCTCGAACATCCCCAGTTCGTTGGCCGCGCCGAAGCGATTCTTCGAGGCGCGCAGAATGCGGTGCTGGTGATGACGCTCCCCCTCGAAGTAGAGGACCGTATCGACAATGTGCTCGAGCGCTTTCGGCCCGGCGATCGACCCCTCCTTGGTGACGTGCCCAATCAGAAAGACGGGCACCGCCAACGTCTTGGCGAGCAGCAGAAACTGGCCGGCAATCTCGCGCACTTGAGAGATCGACCCAGGGGCGCTCTCGATCTTCGATGAATAGATGGTCTGGACGGAATCGAGGATGATCGCGCGGGGCTGGAGGCGTTGCACCTCATCGAAGATCCGCTCCAGGTTCGTCTCCGCCAACAGATAAAGGCTCTCCGGGTTGATCCCCAACCGTTCGCCCCGCAGCTTGATCTGGCGCTCGCTCTCCTCCCCGGAGACATAGAGGACAGTCCCATAGAGATCACTCAACCGATCGGCCACTTGGCTGAGCAGGGTGCTCTTGCCAATGCCCGGCTCCCCCCCAATCAGCACGAGAGAGCCCGGGACAATTCCTCCGCCCAGGACCCGGTCAAACTCCTCAATGCCCGTCAATTCGCGAACGTCGGCCTGCGGCTCGATCTCCGGAAACCGGGTCGGTCGAT
>JBMUAP010000546.1:0-2656 GCA_049454155.1 Blastocatellia bacterium | reverse complement strand
AACACCACCAGCAACACCAGCATCACGTCCACCAGTGGCGTGACGTTGATCTCGGCGAGTGCCGTCTGCGTTCTTCCCCGGGGTGTTGAAAATGCCATTGTCTTCTCTGCTCTGGCCCGCTTCGGGCGGGGC
The DNA here is from genome assembly GCA_049454155.1 of Blastocatellia bacterium. Taxonomy (GTDB): domain Bacteria; phylum Acidobacteriota; class Blastocatellia; order RBC074; family RBC074; genus CAIOZW01. The sequence continues at coordinate 2,524 of JBMUAP010000546.1, read as the reverse complement.
TCACCTCGGCAAAGCCGGTCGTTGCTGCGCTCACAGGGCTCAGCGGCCCCGCTCCGCTTCCCGTTCGATCAGATTGAGGAGGCGGAGGGCAAAACTGTCCATGTCGGCGGAGATCACCTTGATGAGATTGACGAAATGGTTGTAGGCAAGGACGGCCGGGACCGCCGCGCCGATCCCCGCGGCGGTGGCGACGAGGGCCTCGGCAATGCCCGGGGCGACGGCTTGGATCGAAGCCGTCGTCGTCTGGGTCAAGCCCTGGAAGGCGATGATGATCCCGACGACCGTGCCAAACAGCCCGATGAACGGGGAGGCACTCGCCGTCGAGGCCAGCCAACCGAGACTGCGCTCCAGCTTGGTCGCCTCGTCGATCGCGGCGCTCTGCATGACGCGCTGGACGGCCTCCGAATTGAGCCGTGCCTGCTTCTGCAGCTCTCCGTGCGCTGCCAGGAAGATGGCCTTGAGGGGATTGTCCGGGATCGACGAGGTCGCGGCGTGCAGTTCCGCCCATCGCTGGCTGCGCTCGAACGCTTCGAGGAATTGGGCCGAGAGGAGCTGAGATCGCTTCGTCGCCTTTCCCTTCGAGAAGATGATCGCCCACGAGGCGACCGAGAGGCCCAGCAGCAAGAGCAAGACCAGCTTGGCGACCGGGCTCGCCCGCCAAATCAGGTCGACAAGGCTCATCCCCGCTTCCGCTGGCGGCTCCTGCCAAGCCAGCCAAGTCAACAGATGGATCGCGATCATCGTACTCATCCCCACCGATCTCCCATTCGCTTTGGGCGTGGCGAGATCTCTCCACACCAGCGGCTGATCAGACGCCAAATCCTCTCCCTGGAATCTCCTTCCCGGGACCAGATGAAGAAAGAGACAGGACGTTTCCGCTTCCGCCCCTCCCCGGGTACGCCAACGGAGATCCTGTCTCTGGTACCGCTCGACTTGTCCGGGGTGGCTTCTCTTAGCCCTTGCTGGCCAGCTGGATGCGGATCATCGCCCGCTGCAACTTCAGTTCGGCCCGTCGAAAGTCGATATCCTCGCCGAGGGTTGCCAGCCGCCGCTCGGCCCGCTCCCGGGCACGCTGAGCGCGCTCGAGATCGATCTCCTCGGGGCGCTCCGCCACATCGCTCAGGACCGAGACGTGCCCCGGAAGCACCTCGACAAATCCCCCGCTGACGTGAAGAAGCTGCCGCTCCGTCCCTGCCCGGAAGGTGAGGACGCCCGTCTGCAGGCGCGAGATGAGGGGAGTGTGATCCGGCAGGATGCCCAGCTCCCCGTCCATTCCCGGAACGACCACCTCGTCGACCGCTTGACTGAGGACCCTGCGCTCCGGGGTGATGACTTCAAGTGTCAGTTTCTCGGCCATGAGGTCACATCTTTCTCGCCGCTTCGACTACCTCATCGATGGTTCCCTTGAGGTAGAAAGCCTGCTCTGGTAGGTCGTCGTGCTTCCCATCAACGATCTCACGGAAGCCCCGGATCGTCTCCTCGATCGGGACCAGTTTCCCGGGAATGCCCGTGAACTGCTCGGCGACGTGGAAGGGCTGCGAGAGAAACCGCTGAATCTTGCGCGCCCGGGAGACCGTCAATTTGTCATCCTCGGAGAGTTCGTCGATTCCCAGAATGGCGATGATGTCCTGGAGGTCCTTGTAACGCTGGAGGATCCGCTTGACATCCTGGGCGGTCGCATAGTGCTCCTCGCCGACGATTCGCGGATCGAGAATCCGGGAGCTCGATTCGAGGGGGCTGACCGCGGGGTAGATGCCCAGCTCGGCAATCTGCCGGGAGAGCACCGTCGTCGCGTCGAGGTGGGCGAAGGTCGTCGCCGGGGCCGGATCGGTCAGGTCGTCGGCGGGCACGTAGATCGCCTGGACAGAGGTGATCGAGCCCTTGCGGGTCGAGGTGATGCGCTCCTGCAGCTCGCCCATCTCCGTGGCAAGGTTGGGCTGGTAGCCGACCGCGCTGGGCATCCGGCCAAGCAGCGCCGAGACTTCGGAACCGGCCTGGGTGAAGCGGAAGATGTTGTCGACGAAGAGCAGCACATCCTGCCCCTGATCACGGAAGTACTCGGCGACGGTCAGCCCGGAGAGGGCGACGCGGAGGCGGGCTCCCGGGGGCTCGGTCATCTGTCCGTAGACGAGCGCCACCTTCGACTGGCTCATGTCTTCGTCGTTGATGACCTTTGCTTCGCGCATCTCCAACCAGAGGTCGTTTCCTTCGCGGGTCCGCTCGCCGACTCCGGCGAAGACCGAGAAACCACCGTGGGCCTTGGCGACGTTGTTGATCAACTCCATGATCGTCACCGTCTTGCCGACGCCGGCGCCTCCGAAGAGACCGATCTTTCCGCCTTTGAGAAAGGGCTGGATCAGATCGATGACCTTGATGCCCGTGACGAGCATCTCCTGGCTCGTCGACTGCTCCTCGAAGCCCGGGGCGTGGGAATGGATCGGATAGTAGTCCGCCGCATCGATGGGGCCACGCTCGTCGACGGGCTCCCCAATGACGTTGATGATCCGGCCGAGCGTCCCATTTC
>JBMUAP010000545.1:0-2657 GCA_049454155.1 Blastocatellia bacterium | reverse complement strand
GCCGCAGCTGGACGCCCCTGGAGCGCACACCCCTGCCCAACCCCAACTCGGGCATCGATGGCGTCACCCTCCAGGACGGTCGCCACCTTCTCGTCTACAACCACGTCCCCACTCCTTCGGGCAAGTGGGGGGACCGTGCCCCGCTCAATGTCGCCGTCTCCCGCGATGGCAAGACCTGGACGGAAGTCGCGGTGCTCGAGACGGGCCCTCCCGAGGCCGAGTACTCCTACCCCGCGGTCATCCAGGCCGCCGATGGCCAAGTCCATATCCTCTACACGTGGAACCGGAAGAAGATCCGCCACGTGACGCTCAAGGGGATTGAGTAAGTCGTCCGTGCGGTGCAATGGGTTCAGGGTGAGCCGGTGATGAGGGTGGCCAGACCGTTCTGCCACCCCCATCGGATTTGAGCCGAGTCAAGGAGGGAGCAACCGTCCGTTGCTCCAGTCACTTCCTTCGAGCGACTCGGCCCTCACTGAATCCTGAAAAAAATAGCAGAAAAGATGGAACCATCCCCCGAGTAGGGCGTTTGGGGATGTGTGTAAAGTTTGCGAATGAGGTGGTCAGCATTTGTTGGTCACCTCTATTTTTTTGCCTGCCTGAGCCTCTCTCCAATCGACTTGACCACCGCGCGGTGCCCGCTCGAGATGGCAGCAGACGGGGTTCGACTCACCGTTTGACGGCACGCGAGATTCTTCTGAGCAGCTCATTGTCAAATGAGGAGCGAGGGCCATTCGCATCGCCCGGGGAGAGCTCGACCCCCGATGGCCCGCCGTGCCGTGCGACAACCAAGTCGAGACTGGGAACGACATAGATCTTCTTGTCCCCGGCCCCGAGAGCCGCAAAGGCGTCAGGCGGACAATCCGGCCAGAGCATTCCATGCCCGCCCCGTCCGTCAGGGAGCAGGAACGAAGACTTGCCATTGAGCCACCATAGATACCCGTAGGCCTTGTTCAACATTTGAGAGGTGCTGGTGGCCTCCTTGACGAAGGCAGCCCCGATCAGTTGACGGTCTGCCCACCGTCCCTGGCGCAACATCAACAAGCCAAATTTCGCCATGTCGCGCAGGGAGCTGCGAAACCAAGTGCTGTTGAGCTGGTCGTTCGGGGCGAGCCCACAATCCCAACTCGAATGGTACAGTTGGAGCGGTGCCAATTTTCGCTTCGTGTAGCGGTTGAGGAGTTCACCAGAGGCCATTTCGAGCAGGCGCAGGAGCATCTGCGAAGCAGAGCTGTTGTAGGCCCAATGTTCGCCGGGTCTGTGTTCCAGGGGGAGTGCCGCCGTCCTCGCAAAGACGTCGAGATAGGGCAGCGTCAAGGCCCCACCGAGCTGGAGGCCCGACGTCATGGTCAGCAGATGGCGAATCGTGATCGCCTCCTTCGACGTTCCTCTCCAACTGGGCACAAAGGTCGAGACACGCTGCTCAACCCCCTTCAAGAGCCCCTCTTCGATCGCCATGCCGACGAGAATCGCGATGAGGCTTTTGCTCGCGGAGAAGATCGGCTGGGAGACCTCGGGCGTCCATTGCTGCCAGTACTGCTCGGTGACGATACGTCCGCCCCGGAGAATCAAGAACCCGGTCGAGTTGTGTGTTGCCGCATACCGCACCGCCGACGCAAGCGCCTGCGGGTCGATCCCCGCCTCGACCGGTGAGAGCGTCTCCCACTTGACACGGCCCGGATAGTACGGATCTCGCAACCTTGACAGGGTGGCAGTCCACTGTGGGCTTGCGATCAAACTGCCAGTCAGCGCCCGAATCACCACTCGGCGCGACCACGTAGGGGGCCCACCTTTCTCCATACCGGAACTCTCCTTTCTCAGCTCAGTCGAGCTCGATCACGGCCAGAGGAGTGATACTCTCTCGAGGATCATTGTGCAATCCCAGATCGGAGAACGGACCTCGACATTGGACCAGGATTTTCAGACTGTTCCGGCTGAATTGGCCAAGAAGGTGGCCCGGCAGGCGGGACCTTCCGCCTACGTGGACAGGCAGGCTCGCGGTGGAGGGGTGAGATGTTGGAAGCAAAGTGGTGTATGATCAGCGGGCTGGAGACCACACCAGACTCCTGCCATACCAACCCAACAGTGGGGGCCAGCGGCGGGTGAAGAAATGAAAGACCTTCAAACATCGAGGAGACCTATGAAGAGATCAACGGACGTCGTGCGAGCCGGCGGATGGGTTCTGTTGCTGGCCTTGAGCGTGGGGGGATGGTCGGTGAGGGGAGAGCAGGAGGGCAAGGGGGCGCGGCCAGATGGCGCGAAGCTCTATGAGGAGCGGTGTGCGAGCTGCCACGACAACGCGCAGGGGCGCACGCCGCCGAAGTCGCTCCTCACCCGGCGACAGCCGGAGGAGATCATCGCTTCGCTGACGACCGGTTCGATGCGGATGCAGGCGGAGGGACTCAACGAGCTGGAGATTCGGACCCTGGCGGTCTACTTGACAGGCCGGGAGCCGGGGGGAGTGATCGCCGCGACGGAGTTGGAGAACCGATGCACCGCGGCGGCGGGTCCAATCGACCTCAAGGCGACACAGTGGCTGGGCTGGGGACGTGATCTCGAGAACACCCGCCATCAGCCGACACCGGGCCTGCGCGCGGCGGACGTGCCACGGCTGAAATTGAAGTGGGCCTTCGCCTATCCGGCGACGATGGCGATCGGGC
>JBMUAP010000544.1:0-2660 GCA_049454155.1 Blastocatellia bacterium | reverse complement strand
GGTGATCAAGGATCATCCGGTGCTGCTCAACCGCGCACCAACGCTCCACCGCCTCGGAATCCAGGCCTTTGAGCCAGTCCTCGTCGAGTTCAAGGCGATCAAGATCCATCCCCTCGTCTGCACGGCCTTCAACGCCGACTTCGACGGGGATCAGATGGCGGTCCACATTCCGCTCTCCCCGGAGGCCCAGATCGAGGCCCAGGTCTTGATGTTGGCCTCGAACAACATCCTCTCACCAGCCTCTGGACAGCCGATTGCCGTTCCTTCCCAAGACATCGTGCTTGGGTGCTACTACCTGACACGGGCCTTGGATGGCGCCCGTGGCGAGGGCCGCGCCTTTGCCAACCTCGAGGAGGTCCTCCTCGCGCTCGACGCCCGGGAGGTGACCACCCAGACGAAGATCCGCCTTCGCTTCGAAGGCCGGCTGATCGACCTCGAGACGGAGCGCGATTCGCAGGACATCATTCGTGCCACTCCCCACCACGTCAAACGGACGATCAACACGACCGTCGGACGGGTCATCCTCAACGATGCCCTGCCCGTCGAGATGCCCTACATCAACGGAATGCTCAAGAAGAAGGGGCTGCAGAGCCTCGTCAACTACTGCTTCCTCCGCTTGGGCCACAAGACGACCGTGGTGATGCTCGACCGGGTCAAGGAGCTCGGGTTCCTTTACGCGACCAAGGCAGGCCTCTCGATCGGGATCGACGATATGGTCACGCCGCCCAGCAAGCCACTCCTCGTCAGCGAAGCCGAGGAGAAGGTGATCAAGGTCGAGGAGCAGTACAACGACGGGACGATCACCAACGGTGAGCGGTACAACAAAGTCGTGGCGATCTGGTCGGAGGTGACGGAGAAGGTCGCCGACGAGATGTTCAAGGAGATGCAGAAGCGGGAGAAGCAGGGTCGCGAGCTCAACCCGATTCTCGTCATGGCCGACTCCGGCGCGCGTGGTAATCAGCAGCAGATCCGGCAGTTGGCCGGAATGCGCGGACTGATGGCCAAGCCCTCGGGAGAGATCATCGAGACGCCGATCCGCGCCAACTTCCGCGAAGGGCTCAACGTCCTCCAGTACTTCATCTCGACGCACGGAGCGCGCAAGGGGCTTGCCGACACCGCCCTCAAGACCGCCGACTCCGGCTACCTCACCCGACGCCTTGTCGATGTCGCCCAGGATGTCATCATCAGTGAAGACGACTGCGGTACGGTCAAGGGAATCTGGGCCGAGCCGATCACCGAGGGGTCCGACATCATCGAGGGCCTGCGCGAACGGATCATCGGCCGGGTGGCGCTTGAGGATGTGCGGGACCCCATTACTGGACAAATCCTCGCCACCATCAACGACGAGATCACCGAGGACCTCGCCACAGAGATCCAGAATGCCGGGATCCAACGGGTCAGGATCCGCTCGGTGCTGACGTGCGAGTCGCGCCGCGGGGTTTGCATCAAGTGCTATGGCCGCAACTTGGCCAACGGGATGCTGGTCGACATCGGTGAAGCGGTCGGCGTCATCGCCGCACAGTCGATCGGTGAACCAGGTACGCAGCTGACGATGCGCACTTTCCACATCGGAGGAGCCGCGACCAAGGTCGCCGAGCAGTCGTCGCACGAGGCGCGGGTCAGTGGTACCCTCAAGTACGAGGGACTCAACACCGTCCTCAACCGCAAGGGTGAGATCATCGCCATGAACCGCAACGGTGCGGTCTTGATCGTCGACGATCGTGGACGGGAGGTTGAACGGTACCCCATTGGCTATGGTGCCCAGCTGCTGGTCCCCGACGGTAGCCACGTCGAAGAGGGCCAGCAGATCGCCAAGTGGGATCCCTATACCTTCGCGATTCTCACCGAAGTTGGTGGGACGGTCGCTTGGCGTGATTTGATCGAGGGGGTGACCGTTCAGGAAGAGTTCGACGAGGTGACTGCGCTGAGCCGTCCGATTGTCATGGACTCGCCCGACGAGAAACGGCAGCCCCGCATCGAGATCAAGAGCGAAGGCGGCAAGGTACTCAAGACGTACTCGATGCCGATCCGGGCCAATTTGATGGTCTCCAACGCAGACGAAGTCGCTCCCGGAGACGTCATTGCCAAGATCCCACGCGAAATCTCCCGCACCAAGGATATCGTCGGCGGTCTCCCCCGCGTCGTCGAACTCTTTGAGGCGAGGAAGCCGCGCGAGACGGCAGTGATGAGCGAGGTTGACGGCGTCGTCAAGTTCGGCAACATCACCAAGGGCTCGCAGAAGATCATCGTCGCTGGCGAGCACGGCGAAGAGCGCGAGTACTCCATCCCCCGTGGAACCCACATCAACGTCCAGGAAGGCGATCACGTGCGCGCTGGTGAGCCGCTCATGGACGGCCCGCTCAACCCCCACGATATCCTCTCCGTCCGCGGAATGGAGGAGCTGCAACGCTACCTCGTCAACGCGATTCAGGAGGTCTATCGCCTGCAGGGTGTGCACATCAACGACAAGCACATCGAGGTGATCGTTCGTCAAATGCTGCGCTGGGTGCGCATTCGGGATGTCGGAGACACCGAGTTCCTGCTCGAAGAGCAGGTCGACCGGTTCCGGTTTGCCGATGAGAACGCCCGCGTGCTCGAGGCCGAGGGGCAGCCGGCGACGGCGGAACCACTCCTCCTCGGGATCACCAAGGCCTCGCTCT
>JBMUAP010000543.1:0-2662 GCA_049454155.1 Blastocatellia bacterium | reverse complement strand
TGAGACGATCCTCGCTCTTTACGGAAAGACGCCCAACTCGATATAGTCCCGGCCCACCTTCTCCAAGGCGAGGAGGAAGGCGGCAGTGCGCAGGTCTGGGACGCCGGGCCGTGACTTCCACGTCTGCCGAATCTGGTGATAGGCATAGACCATGGTCTCTTCGAGGCCTGACTTGACATAGTCGACCTCGTCTGGTCCCTGGCTCAATCTGGCCCAGTCGCGTTCTGAGAGCTTCTTGCCTGTCGCCACCTCGATCATTTCGACGATCCGTCGTTCCTGGGCGGCTTCATACCGCTTGCCCATTCGACCGATGCGGACGTGTGCCAGGTTCTTGACCCACTCGAAGTAGGAGACGGTCACGCCGCCAGCGTTGGCGTAGATATCGGGGACAATGAGGACTCCCTTCTCGAGGAGAATCTGCTCGGCCTCCGGGGTTGTTGGGCCATTGGCGCCTTCCCCAATGATGCGTGCCCGAATCCGTGGAGCGTTCTCGGCGGTCAGCTGGTTCTCGAGTGCCGCAGGGATGAGGATGTCGCAGTCGAGTTCGAGCGCTGCCCGGCTATCCGGAAGGTTGGTCGCCCCCGGGAAGTGGAGGATCGATCCAGTCGCCCGCCGGTGCTGTAACACCGCTTCCTCATTCAGCCCATTGGGATCGAAGATGGCCCCCTCCTGCTCGGCGATGGCGATGATCCGGGCGTCCCCCTCCTCGCGGCAGAACTTCGCGCAGTGGTAACCGACGTTGCCCAGCCCCTGCACGATGACCCGTTTTCCCGCGATCCCCGGGCTCAGCCCGACCGCGGCCATATCTTCGGCTGACGAGCAGGCCTCGCGCAGGGCGTAGAAGACGCCCCGTCCGGTCGCTTCGCGTCGCCCGCTGATCCCGCCTTGGGAGATTGGTTTGCCCGTGACACAGGCGAGACCATCCAGCCCACCCGGATGCATCGCCTGGTAGGTGTCGACGATCCAGGCCATCTCCCGCTCGCCTGTTCCGTAGTCTGGGGCCGGCACATCCACCCCGGGGCCGATGAAGTTCTTCTTGACCAGTTCATAGGTGTAGCGACGCGTCACCCGCTCCAACTCTTCGACCGTATACCGGGATGGATCGATCTGGATCGCACCTTTCGCCCCTCCAAAAGGGACATCGACAATGGCGCATTTGTAGGTCATGAGGGCGGCGAGAGCCTTGACCTCATCCTCGTCCACCTGGGGAGCGTAGCGAATTCCTCCCTTGGTCGGCAGCTTGTGGTGGCTGTGCTCGACTCGCCAGGCATTGATCACCTCGAAGGTTGTCTCACCTTGGGCGTTGACGCGTCGCAGCGGGAACTCGAAATGGTAGACGCTGTTGCAGAGCTTGATCTGCTCGATCAAGCCGGGGGGATATTGGGTGAGGGCGGCGGCTCGTTCCACGGAACGCAGCACGTTCTCGAAGAAACTGGTCTGGGCTGATGTCATCTTGCCTTCTCCTTCCTTCTCTTTCTCTTTCTCTTTCTCTCTTTCCTGTCTTGAAGGGGTCTTTCGGTCGCTTCTTCCTTGGTCTCTCTCCGCTGTTCATTGCCGGGGAGGTTCAGGCCATTGACCATCAGCCCACGAGGGTAGACGGTGAGAGACCAACCGGAGCACGGCCGAGGAACAGATGGAAGGCAGCAGTATACTCCAGAAGTGCGTCCTGGACAGCGGGCAAAATGGCGAAGAGCGGTGGAGCGTAGTCAGGGTTGGACTGTCTCGCTGGCGACGGGGGAGGGACGGCTCTCATTGCCCACTTGGTCGACGGCCGTCAGGCGATAAAAATAGGTGCGTCCGATGACGACGCGTTCGTCCCGGAAGGAGCCCTTCGATAGTGGAGAGGTCGTGATCCGCTGCCAGCCACTTGCTGGCGCGTCCTCGGTTTCAGCCCGGTAGAGGTGGTAGCCGGCGACATCCGTTTCCGGGTTGAGCGCCCAGAAGAGGCTGACGATTCCGTTGACCGAGGCGATCGTCATCCCAGACGGGGCTGACGGTGGAAAGGTGTCGACTGGACGATGCCGCAACTCCTGACTGGGCGCGCTCTCGACCGTCTCCTGTCCCTCGCCTCCCAGTCGGATGACCGGCCCTGAGACGGCGCGAACCTGATAAACGTAATCGATCGCGAAGCGAAACTCCTGGTCCGCGAAGCCGGGTTGTGAGAGTGGCATGTCGTTGAGCTTCTCCCACACCGCTCCCTCCTCAAGGGTTCGGCGATAGACGTGATAGCCCACCAAGCCAGGCAGACTGCCCCCCTCGGTACTCCGGCCGGAGAGTGTTGCCCCGGAAGGCTCCCAACGGAGTTGCACGGCCTTCTCTTCCTGCGTCGCTGCCAGCGAGGTCGGCGGCAGGGCAACGTCCAAGTAGGGCACAATTCTCCCGTACGCGGAGAGATCGAGGGAGGGGCCCGCCTGCCCGATCACGCGGGCGGCGTAGACGTACTCGACAGGGCGGGCTCCCGGGGTTAGGCGGAGAGGGTCGCGGTAAGTCAAGCTCGAGCGCCCCACCGGGAGCTGATCGACCGGGATCGAGGCGAGCAGGGTCGCCTGCCGGGCGTAGTCCTCTTGTAAGATTGGCTTTTCTTCGACATCTGCTGGAGAGATCGGGTTGACGAGCCGGTAGAGGTCGACCCGCACGGGTCTGGCTGCCAGCCGCGGTCGGG
>JBMUAP010000542.1:0-2667 GCA_049454155.1 Blastocatellia bacterium | reverse complement strand
GTTGTCGGTCGTCGGGAGAACGGGCCGCTGTCCCATTGGAGCGGCCGTTCCTCCGGCCGTCATCTCGGGGGACTCGGCGTGAGCGGGTCTCATCCAGACTTCAAACCGGATCTCATAGCCGGCGAGGGCGACCTCTTCCATCGAATCGTCGAGTACATCCCGATAGTTGTTGAGAATCCAGTCTTCAAAGACTCGATCCGGGACCTGAACCCGAATCGTGTTTCCGTCAAACCGTTCGAGAGAGAGGGGGCGAAACCAGGTGTTATAGCTTTCGTGGTTGACACGCTTCTGCACCGCGGTCAGCAGGGATTCCCAGGCTGCTCCATCAGGCCAAGCTGTTCCCTCGGGTTTCACGCGTTTCGGCTCCATTTCTCACCTCTGCCCGGCCACTGCAAACTCTCGCGGAGGGATCTGACCTGTCCCTCAAACAGAAAACACTACACGTAAGACCTTCCACCAAAGACGAAAAGACCCCGGGGCCACAGTCTGTTTCAATCCTGAGGCCAGGTCCTTGGCATCGCTGGTACGGTAGGGTACGGCAGTCGCTAAGTCGTTTAAAACAGCGGTGTTACACAAGTTTTGTGGAGCTGTTCCAAAGCAAACGAAGGATAGCACCTCACCCTTTTGATTGCAAGAACGCACGCAAGGAGAGATGGATTAAAATTTTCGCTGGCCCCCCCACTCCTCAAAGTGATACAACCAAAGCCTCACATTTTGCATCGCCGGGGTTGGAGGAAGCAGACCATGCGGCAGGCAAGGGAATTGAGGCGGTTGGATGGGACAGCACAGGCGCAACTGGTGCGGGATGGTGAGGTGACCCCCCTCGAATTGGTCGAGGCCGCCATCGCTCAGATTGAAGCCCTCAACCCAACTCTCAACGCCGTTGTCCGTCCGATGTTCGATGAGGCGCGACGCGCGGCGATTGAGCCGATCCCAGAGGGTCCTCTGGCGGGAGTTCCGTTTGTCCTCAAGGACCTCCAGGCGGCCTGGGCCGGCGTCGAGATGACGGCGGGATCCTCTTTCCTGCGATCCTTCATCCCCTCTGGAGATTCCGAACTGGTGCGTCGTTACCGTCAGGCTGGTCTGTTGGTTGTCGGAAAGACCAACACCCCGGAATTTGGGATCTTGCCGACGACCGAACCGTCCCTCTTCGGTCCAACCCGAAACCCCTGGGATCTGACGCGAACGACTGGCGGATCGAGTGGCGGGACGGGAGCGGCAGTCGCCGCCCGCATGGTCGCCTTCGGGCATGCCAACGATGGAGGGGGATCGATCCGGATTCCCGCCTCTTGTTGTGGTCTCTTTGGTCTGAAGCCGACCCGGGCGCGCACGCCCCTTGGTCCTCATTTTGGAGACATCTTTGGAGGGTTGGTGGTGGAGCACGCCCTCACCCGGTCAGTTCGAGACTCTGCTGCGCTTCTCGACGCGACCGCTGGTCCTGCCGCAGGAGATCCCTACTGGGCCCCTCCGCCCACTCGTCCTTACAGAGAGGAAGTCGGGCAAGACCCTGGACGCCTGCGCATCGCCTTGACGGCCACTCCGGCGACCGGTGTTCCCGTCGACCCCGACTGCATTCGTGCTGTCGAAGAGGCGGCTCTCCTCTGTCAGCAGTTGGGCCACACGGTCGAGGAGGCGGCCCCGGCCATTCCCGGGGAGCTGCTCGCGCAGTCCTTTATGAGCCTCTGGTCGGCTGGCATGGCTTGGATGATCGACAGTATGACTCGGGCCGTCGGACATCCCCCACGCCCTGGGGAACTCGAGCCCGGAACAGAGTTTCTCGTGCAGATGGGACGTCAGGTCGACGCTCCCTCCTACCTGGCGGCGGTTCAAACTTTGCAGTATCTCTCACGAACCATCGCCCAATTTATGAGCGAGTACGATCTGCTGCTCACCCCGACCCTCGCCGAGCCTCCGCTTCCTCTCGGAAGCTTTACGGCAACCCCGGAAGACCCGCTGGTCGGTCTGCGCCGCTCGGCTCTCTTCGTCCCGTTCACTCCGCTCTGCAATGCCACCGGTCAGCCCGCCATGTCCGTTCCTCTCTCCTGGAATGGCAGTGGTCTTCCGATCGGTGTCCATTTCGTGGGGCGGTTCGGCGATGAGGCGACTCTCTTCCGGCTTGCCGCACAGCTCGAATCGGCTCGCCCCTGGGCCCATCTCTCACCGCCAGCACTTCAAGGGGCTCTCTCGGGGTAAATGGCGGGGGGTTGGCGGTCTGTCTGGCGTAAAACTGGCAGGATTTGCTAGTATGTGCATTTTGCAGCCCCTTGCCTTTCGTCTCTGCCAACTGCTGGCTCGATCCGGAGGGACTGGGGAGTAACGTCTGGTCTTTTTCTTGTTTGGCCCTATTCGGATTCACCATTGGTATGGCGACTCAAAGATGAATGGATCGACGAGAACGGCCCAGATCGAAAGGAGTCAGTGAGACCGTATGTCTTCGCCAACGCCTGACATCCAGAGAGCGGATCCAATCGCTCCGATTCCGCTCCTCGATCTTCGCATTGGATACGCTCAGATCCGGGAAGAGATCCAGGCTGCGCTCCAGCGGGTCATCGAAGCCCAGGCCTTTATCCTCGGACCTGAGGTAGAGGGCCTCGAGGCGGAGATTGCGGCCTACTCCCAATGCCGCTCTGGAATCGGGGTCTCCTCGGGGACAGATGCGCTGCTGGT
>JBMUAP010000541.1:0-2669 GCA_049454155.1 Blastocatellia bacterium | reverse complement strand
CCCGGTGAGGATGCTCAGGCCCATCGCAACCGCTCCCAACCAGATCGGCCAAGCGGTATGCCAGCGCCGCTCGCCCGTCCGATCGGAATGGGCGCCGTTGAGGAGCATCGCGCCAAATCCGCAGATGTAGGGGAGCATGGTGACGACCGTCTGGGTGAGAATCGAGGTTCCCTCCATCTTTGCCGTGATCGAGGGAAGAAAGAAGGTCAATCCGTAGTACCCTGTCACGACGAAGAGGTAGATGGTCGCGAGGAGATAGGTCTGTGGAGTTCGAAAAGCCCGGGCAAGCCCGTGCCAGACCGAGGACTCGCCTGCTGCCAACTTTTCAGCCCGCTCACGGGCCAGTTCGGTGACGATCCACTCCTTCTCCTCTGCCGGGAGCCACTTCGCCTGCTCCGGCCGATCCGTGAGGAGAAAGATCGTCGTCACCCCCAGGAGAATCGACGGCAGCCCTTCAAGAATGAAGACCCAACGCCACCCGGGCCATCCCCACCACGTAACGTTCTCCATGATCAGACGCGAGAGCGGGACTCCAATGATCGTCGCGATGGGAATGCCAATCAGAAAACTGGCCTTCGCCCGCGCTCGATCCTCGGCGCGAAACCAGTGCGTCAGATAGACGATCACGCCGGGAAAGAACCCCGCTTCCGCTGCCCCCAGAACGAACCGTAAGACATAAAACTGATCGATTGTGCTGCCCCAAGGGAGCCAAGAGGTACCGATCAGCCCCATCAGGGACGCCACCACTCCCCAAGAGATCATGATGCGGGCGATCCACTTGCGGGCACTCCAATTTTCGACGATCAACGACCCAGGAATTTCCAATAGAAAATAGCCAAGGAAGAAGATGCCGGCTCCCGTCCCAATCACGGCGTCGGAGAAGCCGAGAAGGGGGTCATTCTTCATCTGGAGCGCGGCGATACTGACATTGGTCCGATCGATGAAGGCGATGAAATAGAGGAGTAAGAGGTAGGGCATGATCCGCCGGTGGATCCGGCGGCGCGTTCGATCGGCCAGAGGGACACTTCCAGCCGTGGCCTGCGGGAGGCTCGTCTTCATCGGGACATCTCCTTGACTGATCGTTCTGTACCAGATGCGAAACCCACCATGGACAGTGGGAGCTGAATGCTATCGTCAAGGAGCGGAGAAGTCCAGCGGGAGGCCGCGCCCCCCCCCCCCGCCTCCGGTTGGAACAGTTGAGAGGCACGTCACTGCGGTGGACGGCGTGCTGAGTTGGGAGGTCCTTGGTTCTCTGCCTCGTGGGGCTGGACCAGTGCGAGCGGCAGCGCTTGCGCCGGAAGCAGGGTGTTGCCTCCCGCATGGGTGGCCGTCACCAGAAACGAGCTGCGTCCCCTTGCATACCCGTAGACCATGATGTGCCAATCTCCCGCCACGGGAGACGAGACCACGCACAGCTCATTGGAGGTGAGGGAGATGGAACGACAGAGAAAGGTCGACTGGGTCGGTTGTGAGCCAGGGCGGAGGTAGAGATCGACATCTCCACTCCCCCTCGTCTGGACGAGAAGCCGCGTCGTCCCCTCGGGAATGTACAGACGATAGTAGAGACTCTGCCGGCCATTCACCGTCGTCTGGTGAACCTCCTCGTTAGCGAGAGGGCGGAATGGAATCGTCGGCAACCGGACGGCCACCGGATCGGAAGCGGCTTGGCTTCCGGCCTGATCGACAGCCAGAACCCGGTAGAAATGAAGCCCCCCCGAAACGAGCCCCGCCTCCTCGTGGTTGGTCGTGTTCGGGGGAAGATTGGCGACCTGCTTCCAGGTGGTCTCCCCATCTGCCCTCCGTTGGACGATGAGCCCCGCCTCTTGCGTGGTGTTATCGAGCCATGCCAGACCGACACGGTCGACCGAGAGTGCGGTCACTTGGAGAGAGCTGGGTGCACTCAAGGATGGTTGAGCCACCGTCCCGCCACCGCTTCCTCCGCCGGTGGTCGGCGTTGCCTCATTGGACCTGGCGGAAAATCCAGCCGAATTGAAGGCGCGGAGTCGATAGACATAGACCGTTCCGGCACGCAGTCCCCGGTTGACGACTTGGGTGGTATTGGGGGCGAGGCGAGCGATTTCACTCCATGCGCCCGTCGTCCCGGTTCTCCTTTCCAGGCTGAAGCCAGATTCGTTCGAGGCATTGTCACGCCACGTCAATTCAATCTGGGTGGAGCTTCGCGCGCGCGCCGCCAGATTGCTCGGCGCCGCCGGCACGGTGGGTAGCGTCGTGCTGACCTCGTTCGAGGGCGGAGAGTTCCCCGCCGCGTTGTAGGCCAGGACACGGTAGTGGTACGAGGCCCCAGCGGTGAGACCTGTATTGCGATAGACCGTCACATTCTGTGCAACCGTGCCGAGCTCTGCCCACAGGCTGCTTCCGGCGTCACGACGCTCGATGCGAAATCCGGTCTCGTTGCCGGCGTTGTCCCGCCAAGCGAGGTCGATCTGCGTGCCAGAGACGGCCAAAGCAGTCAAGCCTGTCGGAGCCGAGGGAAGGGCGACCGCGGTCGTCGCACTCGCTTCATTGGAAGGCGGAGATTCTCCCTGCGCATTGAACGCAACCACTTGATACTTGTATGTCACCCCAGTGACAAGACGTGTATTGATCCAGGTCGTTTGATTCGCCGCGACGGTCGCCACCGTCAGCCAAGATCCTGTCCCGCCATTCTG
>JBMUAP010000540.1:0-2671 GCA_049454155.1 Blastocatellia bacterium | reverse complement strand
GCGGAAAGCCAAGACGACGGTGGCGCGTAACAAGTCACCAAAGTCGGCATCGGACAGGGTGCGCCTTGCCGCCATCAGCATCGGATACGGTTGGCGCACAGAGAACATGCGCAGCTCCTCCGCGCTTCGTTTCCAGGCCGGGGACCATGGCGAGCCCTCGGGTTGGGTGAGGGCCAGGTAGGTGTCAATGTCCTCGTCCATCTCACGCAGCAGAGCAAAGACCGCTTGACGGTCCTGCAGGCAACTCCGGACTGCCTTGAACAGCTCCGCCTGCCGCGTAAATCTCTGGCGACTGTTCCAGTGCATGCGCAAAAAGTCTGGAAAGCTCTCGCTGCCAAGGCGTCCTGCCATGTTCTCCCAGCGACGCTCGAGTTCGTCCATCTCGTGCGAGGCTTCCTCCCCACGCGCCAAGACCGAGAAGAGGTAATTTTTCAGCAGGTCTGTTGCCGAGAGACGGACCCCACGGGCATTGAGGGTTTCAAAGACCTTGTACGCGTTCAACTGGTCCGCCACGGTAATCACCGTGAAGAACAATTTGTCGCTCATTGTTTCAATGAACTGGGCCAAGGCCCTTCCTGGATCTGCCGCATTCTTGACCTGCTCGCGCAACCGTCGCTCGAACCATTCGAACCCGCGGCGCATCCCGTGTGTCGAAGCCGGAACCCCCCGTTGTGGCAGGTGTTCTGCCAGCGGAACCAGATAGTCCCGGTAATAGCCGTCATTGTTGCGATTGAGCGACAGCTTGTTCCGGGTGGTCAGGGTTACCGGATCGAGATAGCCAATGTAGGTCGCACGCAATTGTTCGAGTCGCGCCCGGTTCTGCTCCGGATGTTCCCCTTCCTTGGCAAGTTTGGCGAGGAGCCGCATCGAGGCGAGCACAATCAGGCTGATCGTCGTCAGCCGCTGCTGACCGTCGATCACTTCATACATCCGGTTGTCCGCCGTTTGCAGGACGAGGTAGCCCAGATAGTGGGCCGGTTCTCCATCCGCTGGCAAGGTGTTCTGAAGATCCACCCACAGGTCTTCCCACTCATCCTCACTCCAGGAGTAATCCCGCTGAAAGCGCGGAACGCGGTAGGTCAGGCCATTGCCAACCAGTTGCCGATAGGTACGGTTTTCAGTGTTGAAATTAGTGGCCGCCACCTCAGTCTCCTCTTCTGGATTGTTCAAGAGTAAATACTCACAGCATCAATGAACTTCAATGCATCTTAACCGCTCAACCGGAGATACTGACCAGACGCGATGGGAATGTGATCGAATGGCGTCCTGCCAAGCGGCCACCAGTCAGGCACAGTTGGGCTGCGATCGGCCTCGTCTGCCCCCTCTCACCCGTCTGGTCCGTTACCCTCGTCGCAGGTCCATCCCTGACGGTGTGCAGATCGTTACTCGCAAGTCGCCATACTGTTTTTGCCACGCAGGTTCCGCCGATGGCGTGACGAGATAGTTTCTCCCACGAGGATAGAAACTGCGAAATTGACGGAGCGCCCGGCTGTCAAAGGCTGCCGGATCCCATTTGCACTCAATCGCATCGGCTTCATCCCGACCGCGAACCACGACGAAGTCGATCTCATTCCCTCGCTGATCCCGCCAGTACCGGATGGCAGAATCAGGCTGATGGGCCTGGAGATATTCGAGAACCAAGTGCTCCCACAGGCTCCCGTGATCTTCTGGCCGCAACGTGTCCCAGCCGCGGACAAAGCTGACAAAGCCGGTGTCGAACCCATAGATCCGTGGCTGTTTGACGATCTCGTTCTGTCCGCCTCCGTGGAATGGACGCACAACGGTGATCGCATGGGTCAGTTCCAGCGCCTGGAGGTGACTCTCCACCGTCGGACGCGAAATGCCCAGCGCGGAGGCCGTTCTGGTCACCTCGTGCAGCCCCCCGCTCTGCCCGAGGAGATACTCCAGGAAGGCATTGAAGCGATTGATGTCGCGGAATCCGTAGAGTCGCTGAATGTCACGTGCGAAGAACGAGTCGAGCCACTCACGGTAGAAGCTGACCCCTTTGGAACGGGCCAGCAGGGCCGGAGGCAGCCCGCCCAGGTGGAGCCGTTGCGGCAGGGTCGCGCCAAAGGCGGCCAGCTCATCCCAGAGAATGGGCGTCAAATGGACCGAACGCTTCCGACCCGTCAACGTATCCTTGAACTTCCGGCTTGCCGCCAGCGTCGAGGATCCGGTCGCCAGTAACTTCAAGCCAGGGAAGACGTCCGCCCCAATCTTCAGAATCCGCGTCGGATCTTCAAGCTGGTGGATCTCATCGAAGACGACGATCGGTTTGTCACACCCCCGGAAGAAGAGCTCCGGATCCTTGACCATCTCGCCTGCCCGCGGCAGATCACAGTTGAGGTAGAAGATCCGATCTGCCCCGAAGCTCTCGACCAGCGTCGTCTTCCCAACCCTTCTTACGCCGCTCAACCACGCGATCGGCGCTTCTTTCCACGCTTCTTCGATCCGTTGTTTCCAGAATGGTCGTTCAATCATGCAAGCGTACCTTACAAATAATCATAGTATTTGTAAAGTATGCCTTGCATCTCAAAATTGCCTGCAATGAAAACCTTCGCGCCTTCGCGCCTTCGCGTGAGAAAAAACAAACGAGCCCGCAGGGAAGAGGGGCGAGGGACGAGGGAAGAGGGAAGAGGCTCACGCGAAGACGCGAAGACGCGAAGAGGGG
>JBMUAP010000539.1:0-2681 GCA_049454155.1 Blastocatellia bacterium | reverse complement strand
GCCCCTGCAACTCACACCAGCCGCGTTGAAACCATCCCCCTTGGGTGCCGGCTCTCACTCATTGCCTCCACACGGGCAGTGTTGGTTGTCCGGGTAACTCTTGTGGTTACCGCATTCTCCATTCTCCATTTTCAATTCTCTTTTATGTGGTGTCCCTTCGGGACACGGGGAAGGTTCAACTTTCAACGAGAGACAAAACTCGCGCTTCGTACCCGGGTTTGATTCATATTTGACGAGACGAAGTGGTAGTTCACACTGAGTGGCTGCCAAGTAATACAAAAATCACTGAAAAATCGATCATCGAGACCACAACGACCTCATTTTTTGTCCAAAGTCCATGGATCCATAAATTGGATAAATCCCAAATATTGAAAGCGGAGGGGAAGATTGAGTATGATGACCATGTTTACAGGCTGTTTGCCCGTCAGCGCTTGACCCAGTGCTGTCGGTGGCGCCTGAAGGGCCCGAGGGAGATGATATGACGAACATCGGACAGAAGCAGGCACAGAGTGGTGCCTTCCTCAATCCTGACTTGAAGAGCCCGGAGGCGCAAGAGTTTGAAGACAAACTCACCTCCCTGATCGTTGGGCAGGAACGGGCGGTACGGCGCATTACGGGGCTCTACCAGATCTACCTGGCTGGTCTGGCCCATCCCGGTCGCCCGGTGGGGACACTCCTCTTTCTCGGGCCGACTGGTTCCGGGAAGACACGCGTCGTCGAGGCGGCGGCCGAGGTCCTCTTTGGGGACTCCCACCTGATCACCAAGATCGATTGCGCCGAGTTTCAGCACTCGCACGAGATCGCCAAGCTGATCGGTTCGCCTCCCGGCTATCTCGGTCACCGCGAAACCTCACCGATGCTGACGCAGGAGAACCTCGACCGTTCCCATTCCGACAAGACCAAGCTGTCGCTGGTCCTCTTCGACGAGATCGAAAAGGCGAGTGACGCGCTCTGGCAGCTCCTGCTGGGCATCCTCGACAAGGCGACGCTGACGCTGGGAGACAACCGCCGGGTCGACTTCTCCCGTTCGATCGTCATCATGACCTCGAACCTCGGTGCCCGTGAGATGAGCGAGCTGATCTCTGGTGGCATTGGCTTCGCACCGAAGAGCGGCAGCATCGATACCGAGGTCGACCAGAAGATCTACCGGACCGCCGTCGAGGCGGCTCGCCGCAAATTCTCTCCCGAATTCATGAATCGGATCGACAAGGTGGTCGTCTTCCGCAGTCTGCGGGACGAGCATCTCCGCCTGATTCTCGAGATCGAACTCAACGCAGTGCAGGAACGCATCACCCGCGGAGCGGGGAACAAGTTTGTCTTCAAGTGCACCGATGCCGCCAAGCAGTTTCTTCTCGACGAGGGGATCGATTTCAAGTACGGGGCCCGCCACCTCAAACGGGCGATCGAGCGATTCCTCGTCTATCCACTCTCGAACCTGATGGCGACCAACCAAGTCGCCTTTGGAGACCTTCTCCTGATCGACTACTCTCCGGAGATCGGCAAGCTGGTCTTTTCGAAGGAGGCATCGGGCGTGCTGATCGTTGGTGAGGCCACGTCGCTGGGCCCCTCGACGACTGACTCGACGGCCCCGGCGACCCTGGAGAGCGCTCTCCCCTTGGCGGCAGCAGAAGCGGTGCCGGCGACACAGACAGAGAACTGAGGATCGCTCCTTTCCTCCACCTTTCCTGGTGCTGGTCGGGATGCTGGCGATCACCTTTCCACGATCACTTTTCCATTGGATGGAGGAGACGGCGCAATGGCCACGCACGAAGGGACATTTGACCTGATTCTGGTGGGTGCGGGGACGGCGGGGTCGGTGCTGGCGGAACGGCTCACCCGATCCGGGCAGCACCGGGTTCTCTTGATCGAGGCCGGTGGGGATCCCACGAACCGTTTTGTCAGTGTGCCCGCCGGGTTTGCGCGGCTCTTCCGGACTTCGCTCGATTGGCAGTTCGAGAGCGAGCCGCAGACCCACGCCGAAGGCCGCCGCGTCTTCATCCCGCGGGGGAAGATGCTCGGTGGATCCTCCAATATCAATGCCCAGATTCACCAGTGGTGCCACCCGGCAGACTTTTCGGAGTGGGTCGAGGCTGGCGCCGAGGGCTGGAGTTGGGAAGAGGTCTCCCCGACGTTCCAGGCCCAGGAGGGGTGGACGGGAGGCGCGGAAGGTGGCCCTGGGCGCGGACGAAGCGGCCCGATGGCGATTGCGCCCAATCGTCATGCCCACTGGCTCTCCCACCAGTTTGTCGCCGCTGCCCGCCAAGCGGGCCTCGGAGACCAGCCGCACTACAATGGTGGTCATTACGAAGGCGCCTGGATTGTCGAGTTGGCCCACCAGGATGGGCGCCGCTTCAGCGCCTACGATGCCTTTCTCAAACCGGCGATGCGTCGATCAAATCTGACGGTGCTTCGCCACGGCCAAGTGGTCCGTCTGTTGATCGAGAAGGGCCAGGCCACGGGGGTGGTCGTCGCCGAGGAAGGGCAGGGGGAGCGGGTGATCCGTGCCGGTGGCGTCGTCCTCTCCGCTGGGGCCTTCGGGTCGCCAACGATCCTCATGCGCTCGGGGATTGGACCAGCGGACCATCTGCAGACGCACGGTCTCCCGGTGGTGATCGATGCCCCTGAGGTGGGAGCCAATCTGCAGGATCATCCGATGTCGGCGGTGATTTACCGGACGCGGG
>JBMUAP010000538.1:0-2683 GCA_049454155.1 Blastocatellia bacterium | reverse complement strand
GAGATGCTGGCAATCAACGCCAGTGCCGACGAATCGGACGAAGAGGTACGCAGAGGAATGCAGGAGGCAGGGCTTCCCTTCCCGGTATTGCGGGATCGTCGGGGTCTCTTGGCGGATGCGTATGGAGTCGCCCGCACCCCGCATGTCTTTCTCTTGGACGAGCGGGGGTATCTTCGTTATCAGGGGCGGATCGACAACTCCCACCAGCCGCGGGGGGTGACTCGACACGATCTCCGTGAGGCAATTGGGGAGGTATTGGCCGGAAAGCCGGTACGGGTCGCCGAGACGGTGGCGATGGGCTGTCCGATCGTGCGCACCGCGACCCAGGCAACAGAACAGGGGGCCCAGGCACCCGCTTCGGAAAAGGCGCCGCCAGTGGTTCGGTTGCTCAAGCCGGAGGGGTATGCCCCCCTGCTGCGCGAGTCGGCGGGGCGCGTCGTCGTCGTCAACTTCTGGGCGACGTGGTGCGGCCCGTGTGTTGCTGAGTTCCCAGAGCTGGTTCGGCTCGATCGAGAACTGCGGGAGCGTGGGGTTCGCTTCATTGGGATCAGTGCCGATGAACCCGAGGATCTCAAGACCAAGGTGGTCCCATTCCTGCGTAACCAGCAAGCGAGCTATCCGAACTTCATCCAGCAGGTCGACGACCCTCAGGAGATGATCGACGTCGTCCGCAAGGACTGGCCAGGAACGTTGCCGGCGACCTTTGTTTATGACACGAACGGCCAGATGGTCTATACCCGCCTGGGCATCTTCGATCGGGAGGTTCTGCGCCGAGAGATCGAGAAGGTACTGCCCCGGTAACCGAAGAGAAGGATCGCTGGCTCCCCCGTGGAGAACGGAGGAGCCAGCCGCGCATCAACAGCAGGAAGGAGAAACAGATCGTGGCCATCGTCAAGCCATTTCAGGCCTTACGCCCCAGCCCGGGGGAGGCGGCAGCCGTTGCCAGTGTGCCCTATGATGTCGTCAATACCCAGGAGGCACGGCAGCTGGCCGGAGACAATCCGTTGAGCTTCTTGCGGGTCTCCCGTCCGGAGATCGAACTGCCGGAGGGGACAGACCCGTATGGCGACGAGGTCTATGCGCGGGCAAGAGCCAACTTCGACCGGTTGATTGCGGCGGCGCCCTTGCAGACCGAGACCGAGGCCAGCTTCTACCTCTACCGGCTGCGAATGGGGGAGCGGGAGCAGACCGGGTTGGTCGCCTGCTGCTCGGTCGAAGAGTATGACCAGGGGATCATCTGTCGGCACGAGCGGACTCGCCGGGACAAGGAGGACGATCGAACCCGGCACATTCTGACGCTGCGGGCGCAGACCGGGCCGGTCTTCTTGACCTACCGGGGGACCCCGCTGATCGACGAGCTGGTGGTGGGATTGACGACACGGGAGCCGCTCTTCGATTTGACGGCGCCCGATGGAATTGGCCACACCATCTGGCGGATTCCAGTTTCGCTCAACGGGATGATCGAGGAGATGTTTGGCGAGATTCCCCATTTCTACATCGCCGATGGCCATCATCGGGCCAAGAGCGCGAGCCGTGCCTGTGAGGAGCTGTTGCGCGAGCAGCCCTCGCTTCCCGCCGACGCGCCCTGCCGTTCGTTCCAATGCGTCCTCTTTCCTGCGGATCAGCTGCGGATCCTGGCCTACAACCGGGTCGTGCGCGACTTGGCAGGGCTGGAGCCCGAGCAGTTTCTGGCACGAATCGGCGAGGCCTTTGAGATTGAGCCGGGCGGGTCGCCGACTCCCCCTGGGCGGGGGCACGTCTCGATCTACCTCGCGGGGCAATGGTATGGCGCACGGGTGCGCGCGGAGATGGCGACGCGCCCGCGTGCGATCGATCGGCTGGACGTCAGCCTGCTCCAAGACCTGCTCCTCGCCCCCGTGCTCGGAATTGAAGATCCCAGAACGGACAAGCGGATCGATTTTGTCGGGGGGATCCGGGGGACAGACGAGCTGGAGCGGCTGGTCGATGAGGGACGTGCAGCCGTTGCCTTCTCCCTCTCGCCGGTGACGGTCGAGGAGCTGATGGAGATCTCCGACGCCGACGAGATCATGCCCCCCAAATCGACTTGGTTCGAGCCCAAGCTCCGGGATGGATTGCTGAGCCACCTCATCTGAAGGGAGGGTCCACGGGGAAGATCCTGCTCGCGGATCCCTTTGAGCAGAGCGGACTGGACGCCCTGATCGAGCTGGGGTGCCGGACCTCATACCAGCCAGAGCTGCGGGACGAGACCCTGACGAGCGCGATCGTCGAGAGTGGCGCGGAGGTCCTGGTCGTTCGGTCGACGCGGGTCACGGAAGAGATGCTCGAGGCGGGCGTCAGCCAGGGGCGGCTGAGTCTGGTCGTCCGCGCCGGGGCTGGCTATAACACGATCGATGTGGGGGCCGCCGCGGCGCGTGGGATCTTCGTTGCCAACTGCCCGGGCAAGAATTCGATCGCGGTCGCGGAGCTCGCCTTTGGATTGATACTCAGTCTGGATCGACAAATTCCGGATAACGTCGCCGATCTGCGAGCGGGCGTCTGGAAGAAGAAGACGTACAGCCAGGCGCGAGGTCTTCACGGTCGGACGCTCGGGCTGATCGGCCTGGGGCAGATTGGCCAGGAGATGATCGCAAGGGCCCACAGCTTCGGGATGCGCGTCCTCGGCTGGAGTCGTCGATTGACGCCAGAACGGGCGGCAGCGATG
>JBMUAP010000537.1:0-2693 GCA_049454155.1 Blastocatellia bacterium | reverse complement strand
CCGGAACGAGAAGATCAAGACAGACTGTGGCGAGATCAAGGCGATTCGCTTGGAGCCAAAGCTGTTTGGCCCGGGAAAATTTTTCAACCGGAAGGGAGAGATGACGATGTGGCTCAGCCGGGACCGCCACCAAGTTCCTCTGCGACTCGTCGCTCGCACCACCTCCGGCACCGTCAGCGCCAAGCTGCTCCATTACCGCCCCGATTGCCAGATTCAAGAGCCCGAAGAGAGGGAGAAGGAGATGGTCGAACCGGACGAGAATCCCTAGCCCCGTCTCCGATTGGGCGAACGATTGATCACGGATGAGATGTCTCCGAACCCTCTGGCTGGAAGGAACATCGCTGACCAAACTACCACATGAGACCAATGTTGGAGAAAAACCGCACGACCCTGTCGATTGTCGGGGTGGCCATGTCGATCTTCATGGGAGCGCTCGAGAGCACGGTTGTCGGGACGGCGATGCCGACCGTCATCGCCAGCCTCGGCGGGATCGAGATCTACGGATGGGTCTTTGCGGCGTATATTCTCGCCGCAACGATCATGACCCCGATCTGGGGGAAGATGGCCGACCTGATCGGTCGTCGGCCCGCCATGTTCGGAGGGCTGGCCCTCTTCATCCTCGGCTCGGCCCTCTCCGGAGCCGCCCAATCGATGCCCCAATTGATCGCGTTTCGAGTCCTGCAGGGGCTCGGAAACGCCGCGCTCTTTCCGGTCGGAATGACGATTGTCGCCGATCTGCTCTCCCTGGAAAAGCGGGCCAAGTTGATCGGCATCTTCAGCGGAATGTGGGGGGTCGCCAGCCTGATCGGGCCTCTTGTCGGGGGCTACCTGACGACGTATGTCTCGTGGCGCTGGTGCTTCTACCTGATTCTGCCGGCAGGGATCGTTTCAGGAGTCTTGATCTGGGCAAGCTACGAGGAGCGGTTTGCCCGGCGGCGAGAGATTCAGCTCGACTATTGGGGCGCCGCGACGATCACGGCGGGGCTCGTCCTGCTTCTCCTGCTGGTCGAACGCGGAGCGGGACTTCCGCTCTGGCAGGTTGGGGTGGGCAGCCTGGCCTGCCTGGGGTTGCTCATCGCCTTCGTCCGATTGGAACGGGACCATCCAGACCCCCTCATCCCGCTCGATCTCTTCCGGAATCGACTGGTGGTCATGGCAGTCACGCACGGGCTGGTCTCGATGATGGCACTGATCGGGACGCTCTCCTTTCTGCCCCTCTTTGTCCAGGCGGTCATCGGGACGACCGCCGCAGAAGCGGGCAAGATCCTCATCCCCTACATCATCCCCTGGGTCATCTCCGCGATCATCGGGGGACGACTGATTCTGCGATTCGGGTACCGTCCGGTAGCCTTGGCGGGAATGGCCGTCATGCTCATCGGATCGATTGGGCTGGCACGAGTCTCGATCGGGACGACGAAATTGGTGCTCTCGATCGACATCGGCCTGCTCGGAATGGGAGGCGGGTTGACCATCGCGACCATGATGCTCGCGGCCCAGCATGCCGTGGGGAGACTGCAGACGGGAGTGACCACCTCCACCGTTCAGTTCGCCCGCAGCATCGGTTCGGCAGTCGGCACCTCGGCGATGGGAGCGCTCATGACGTGGCGGCTACGTGCACTCCTTGGCACCGCGCCGCCAGAACTGAGATCCTTCAGTGGGCATGGGGAGGTCGGGATGATCGTTCGTCCAGAAACACGGACGGCCCTCTCGGGTGAAGCCGCCCTCTTTCTGCAGCAGGCCCTCGCCGGGTCCTTGCGCTGGTCCTTCTACTTTGTGTTGGTCGCGGTGATCTTGGCCTCGATCATTGCGCTCTTCATCCCAGCTGGCAGTGCCCACGAACTGGCTCACGAAGAGCACCTTCCACCACCGCTCGGAACCTCGACGCCCAGCCCAGGGGCGGATGGCACAGAGATCATGCCCTGAGAGAAGCAAGGGGCTCCCGTCGCGACATCATCGACCAAGTCGAGATGGCCATCGAGATCGGCCCAGGCGACATTCCGCAGGGCGAGCGCGAGGTGTGCCGCCGCCGCCATGGAGATGTGCGATTCGTCCATACACCCGATCATCACCGGAATCCCGCGCGCCTCGGCCACGGCATTGCACTGCAGCGCCCCGGTAATGCCTCCTGTCTTCATCAATTTGAGGTTGACGAGCGGCGCAGGCGTCTCCAGCACATCCCGGGCGTTCAGAACCGACTCGTCGGCCATGATCGGAATCGGAGACCGGGCGACCAGTTCGCGCAGCGCCTCCCGGTCAGCGGCGGGGACAGGCTGCTCCAGGAAGGCAATCCCGCAATCCTCAACCGCCGCAAGCAGCGCCAAGGACTGATCGACATCATAGCCCTGATTGGCATCGAGCGTGAGGAGGAGAGAGGGACCAGCCACTTCGCGTATCGCCCGGATGCGGGCGATGTCCTCGGCCAGATCAAGACCGCACTTGATCTTGAGGATCTGCACTCCGGCAGCACGAAACTCCCGCGTCCGGTCCAGATTGCGATCGAGGGGCTCGATGCTCAAGGTCAAACTCGTGGCGATCTGGTCGTGTGCCTGTCCCAGTAGTTGCACAAGCGGGAGGCCCGCCGCCTTGCCCAGCAGATCGTACAAGGCGATGTCGACCGCAGCGAGTGCCGTCGGCTCTGCCGGTGCCTCGGTCCGCAACTGATGCCAGAGCGACTGGATCCGCCGCGCGTCCGC
>JBMUAP010000536.1:0-2694 GCA_049454155.1 Blastocatellia bacterium | reverse complement strand
GCCAGGTCCCGGCAAGCGGCTGCGGTCGGGACGGGGCCGGTCAAGAGGGCGACCGTCACACAGGCCGAAGCCGGGGCCAGTTCGCTCGAGGCCGAGTTGGTCTCGTGGTAATGGTTGGGAACCCCCTGGGCACGGCACGGATCGACCGACTGGCGGATCTGCATCTTCTCTGGGTCGACCGGCTCCCGTCGCCAATCGTACTTCGGGACGAGGTAGCCAAGTTCATCCGGGCAGAGTCCGAACATGAAACGGTAAGGGGCCGTCATCGCGTCGCGAATCGAGGGCTCGGGGGGGGCGCCGGTGTCTGCCTCGGGGCAGTCCGTGCGTCGATGGCGGGCGACGCCATAGAAGACCTCCGGGAAGAGCTCCCCAGGGGTGGTGACGATCTGGGCGTCCCCGAGCGTCACGGCGTAGATGTTCGTGCGGAAGGTCGGGAGGCTGCCGTCCGCCGGAGCGAGGAGCGTATCGAAGACCCCAAGCCGGCCGAGGAGCAAGTAGCCCACATTGTCCATTGGGCCGTAGAGATCGGCCTTCTTGAGGTCGAGCGTCGTTGACCGGCTCCAGGTCCCGCGCGTCAGGGCCTCGATCGCCGCCCGCGCCACGTCACGTCCGATCGCCTCCATCCGCTCGAAGGTGAAGACCGGCCGGTTGCGCGCGACCAGTGGGAAGGCACGCCCATCGAAGCGGATGCGATCCTCCGGTCGATTGTTGGGGTCTCCGATGATCTCGGCGGCCCCGATCGCCCCGTTGATGAAGACGGCGGTACCACCGTACCTCTTTTCGATTGTCTGGTAGATGGCGTGAGGAAAGTCGGAGGTGAGGATCGTATTCTTGTCCTCCATCGACTCGGGATGGGTGTTCCAGTTGACGAGGGTGGCAATCGTCGCCCGCCGACGCGTCGCGACAAACTGCATGACGCGCAGCTCCTCGTCGAAGAAGCGGGGGGGGCGGCCACTCGTCCGGGTCTGCATCCCGCGCAAGGAGGGAGACCGTTGCGGGTCGGTCACCCCGAGACGCAGTCGCGCTGGTTCGAGCCGACGCGCCGCCTCGGTGATGCTCCGCGCGATCTGGCGATCGAGAAACTGAAGGTACTGCGGATACTTGCCATCCTTGAGCGGGCCGTCTCCCCAGGCGCCGATCGTGTCGGGCCCTTCGTGGCTGTGCGTGCTGGCGAGAAGGACCTCCTGGATGCCAAGGGCCGGGTCGAGCTGGGCTGTGATCTTCTCGAGGCCGTAGTAGGTCGCCGAGCTGTAATACCCGATGACGTCGATCGAGACGATCGCCAGTCGCGTCTTCCCCTGGTCGAGCACGATCGCCCGCGCCCAGAGGTCGTCGTGACGTCCCGTCGCCAGTCGCTTCTGTCCAAACCCCGCGAGGTAGATGCCGTCGTACTTCTTCTCCGAACTGGGATCGATGGCCGTGTTGGCCGGGTCATCGACGAAGGGCTCGCCGCTGTCCCAGACACTGTTGCCGTTGAGGTCGGTGAACGTCTCTCCCCAGACGCCGCTCGGCGTGATCCCCCCCTTCCAGTCCGGATGGGGCCCGAAGGGCGTGATTGGGACTGCGGCGGCCCCCACCCGTAAGGCAGACTCCCCGGCGCGTTGCGCATTCGTCTCCGGCACGGAGGTGAAGCCCAATCCAAGAAGCAACAGCCCGAGAAGCAACAGCCCCAGCAGGCTTCGCCCCCGCCACCCTCGCCCCAGACCGGCAGGGTCCAAGCCCATCGATCGATCGTCGCTGCTCCAGTCGGATCTCACTTTCAAGATCGAACTCCTTCCTCTACAATGCGGCACTACAATGCGGCACTCTGGCGGGTTATCGCCGTGTCGAACGAGGACACAGCTTGGAAGGCAGGTCGCTGTGCCCTTGCCCCATTTCAGCCGCCGCAATTTTACGCATCGGCGGGTACGGGACGCAACTGGGGCCAGAGGCAATTGCCGGCCCGCACCGCTCTCTGGCAAATGCGGGACCTTCAATCGTGGGGCACACCTGAATGACCGACCCGGCACGTAAGAAGGCAGGAGATCAGTGATGGACCCACGAATCGATCGTCAACTCGCCGGTTTTTTCGCCTGGGCACGGCCGCGTGCCTATGAGGAGTTCGACCGCCGGATGCGCGAGGATCCCAGCCTCGATCCCAACTGGACCTTCTCCGACATCATGCAGCGCCTCCTCGTCGAGTACGGCCAACTGCACAGTGCCGAGGCCGAACTTTCTGCCTCGGCGCCAGCAGATGAGAAGTCCTCGACCGTCTGACGCGCGAACCACCGAACACCTGGCCCTGTTTTTTGCCGACACAGGGCGGGGCGTTCGGTCGACTCGCCACTGCTGGATGCTGGACTTTGGACATTCTGCACAAAAAAAGATCTGTCAGCCAGCACCCCGTTGGGACACGGGAAATGTTCAAATTTCATGGGTCTCACACCAGTCGCGTTGAAACGATCCCCCCTGGGTGCGCGGGCCTCCGGTCCGCCTCCTCGACGAAAATGGAATTTGACGATCATGTCGGGGCCGTCCGCGTGCCTTCCCTTGTCCCCGGTCAATGGGCCCACAGTAGAAAAAGGTAATTACTCACGGAGAAGAAGGTCGGGAAGTGGGCCGGGCCCACAAGCAATCAACGTCAGAACGGAAGACATGAATGCACCACAGAGGCACAGAGAACACCGAGAAGAAGATCAGGACGACTTTTACTAT
>JBMUAP010000535.1:0-2696 GCA_049454155.1 Blastocatellia bacterium | reverse complement strand
GGAACTACCCCTCGTAAGGAGAGAGGGAAGACCTCCCGCCAAGGGTGGAGGGCAAGCGCTCTCGCGCAGGCCACCAATCCACCGGCGACCGAATCCATTCGGGGGAACGCGCTTGGCCGCTCGGAAACCAACCGCCAATCGGTCAACAGTCCACGCTGCGGGTCAGCCCCCGGAAAAAGATGGACGGTTCCATCGAAGATCACACCAGCGCCTTGGCTCGGGATCTGCCCTCCCCTCTCAGGCCCGACCGCTCCTCTCTCCTCGAGGTCCAGCCCGCGAACCGCAAAGGGGGTCGGAGAATGGGTCAACAACAGAACGATTCGATCTGATCGCTGCCCGTGGATCCAGGTGCGGCGTCGATGAAGACGGCCTTCCATTGAGATCGACGTGCCAAGGTGGCACCACCGATCCTCCAGCGGGGGGCAGTCGAGCGCCGCGCGGCGACGTTGCGGCCAGCCCGTGGCCACCCATAAGTCGAACCGCTCCTCTGGGCGCAACCGATCGACCCGGCGCCAAGCCAGACAGAGCAGGGCGAGCTGACCGACCCACCCGGTCAACTGATCGGCATAGTCCGGAGTCTCGACGGGAAGTGCGCCCAGCTGGCGCACCCAGCGGGCAATCCCAGGGGCTTGCGAGGCCACCATCCGGGACGCAAGACGTTCGCACTCGACCTCCCAGTCACTGCCCATCGCGGCGACGCCTCCACGCCAGAGGTCCTCCAGCCAAGATTCGAGGACCAAGAGTCCGGGGCGAACCCGCTCTTCCCAGGCGCGCCCGCGCGACAGCCAGGGTTCCGCGAGGCGATCGTCAGCGACCGCTCGTTTCCCACTTCCACCCGCCCCATCTCCCATCTCCATTCCGGGCAAGGTCGGCACGGAGAGGCTTCCGGGAAGTGCCCGCGCGGGGCGCCTGCGGACTGCCCCCGCGACCCAATCAGGGAGTGGCTCCGCCGCGGCAGGAAAGGTCGATCGGCCCTCCTCCCAGAGCAGCAGAAGCGCCTCCATATGCTTGCAGGGACGTTGGCGACTTCGACACCCGCAAACGGCAGCCTCGCCCCTCGTCCCCACCGCCGTCCGGTACGGCCGGACCTCGCGACCCTGCACCTCGCCCCAGAGAATCAGTCCGTCACGGGCCCCACCATCGAACCAACCCAGCCCCTGCCAATGCACCGGCGAGGCGAGCCAGCGTGCCGCTGGACGCGGCTCCTCCACTGGGCGGCTCGCCCCTCCTCTCTCCTTCCTCTCCACCAAGATCAACAACCTCCTTCGGCCCTCCCTGGATCCCCCACTAACGCTCTCTTCCTGACACTGGAAGGCCCATTTCCACTCTCCCCAATCAATGGACGAACAACAGGAGGGAGCCACGTGGGCGGAGACTGCTTACTTGGAAGCAGGTCCAAGAAGCGGCTCGAGAACTCGCCAGACATTCTCGAGAACCCGCAACTCCCCCGTGACGTTAGGGTGAATCCCATCGGCTTGATTGAACTCTGGCAGGCCCGCCACGCCCTCGAGCAGAAAGGGGATCAGTGGCAGCCGATAGCGACGGGCCAATTCCGGATAGACGGCACGAAATGCCTGTGTATACTCTGGCCCAAGGTTCGGCGGAGCCTCCATCCCCGCCAGAACAGGGCGCGCACTCCGTGTCTGGATCAGCTCGATCATCTGGGTCAAGTTTTGACGCATCTCGGGGACGGGCTGCCCCCGCAGTCCGTCATTGGCCCCCAGGGCGAGGATGACCAGTTCGACCCCGTCGACGAGAGACCACTCCAAGCGGCGCAGACCACCGGCGGTAGTCTCACCCGAGACCCCGGCGTTGACCACCCGGTATCGGTAGCCTCTCTCGTCCAATCGCCGCTGAAGAAGGGCCGGATAGGCCTCCTCGGGCGTCAACCCATAACCAGCCGTCAGACTGTCGCCAAACGCGAGGATCACCGGCCGGAGATCCTCTGGGGTTGGCGTCACCGATTCTCCGGCCGCTCGACTCGTCGACGATGGCGCGTCCTTATCTGAATCAGAACGGCATGCCGAACCCAGGCCAAGCGCTGCCAAGAGAATCAAGAGGCAGGCCGGCGGCAGCCGAAGGATGCCGCTCCGGTGCCACCGGGTCAGCGAACATCCACCAGAGTCAGATTTGAATTTCTTCTTCCAAAAAGGCATAGTTGTTCTCCTGCCCCATCGTTGTCTGGGGAGAGAGGCTTCCCGTGGTGCTTCTCCGTTCCCCGATCCTCTGTCGAGATCGTCCGGCCGGTCCTCGCCGAGTGCGGACGGGATCACCGGAAGCATCCTGCAGGTTTGGGCCTTCCGGCGGCGAAGAGCATCGATTGCGTACCCGCGACCGGATCTGACCGGTCCCCATCCGGACCGGCATTGCCGGCAGACAGACCAGAAGACACTATCATGATCCAATTGCTCGATGTTTCCAAAGTAGTGCCCAGCGGAAACGACTCCTTGACGATTCTCCACTCACTCGACTTGACCATTCCCAGCGGGCAGTTCATTTCGATCATCGGCCCATCCGGCAGTGGAAAGTCGACCCTGCTTGGGCTGATCGCGGGACTCGACGCACCCAGCTCCGGACAGATTTTACTCGAAGACCAAGAGATCACGAGCATGACCGAGGATGATCTCGCCGTGTTGCGGGGAGACTTGGTGGGATTCATCTTTCAATCGTTTCACCTGATCCCCTCCCTGACTGCC
>JBMUAP010000534.1:0-2701 GCA_049454155.1 Blastocatellia bacterium | reverse complement strand
GATCGTCATGTTCTTTCTCCTCAATATCGTTGCCGCTGTGGGAGCGATCAGCTTTGGCTACCTCGCCGATCGGATTGGACAGAAACGGACCATCTTCCTCTCGTTGGGGCTCTGGATTGGAGCGGTCGTCCTCGCCTATGTGACCCATTCAAAGATGGCCTTTTACGGCGTCGCCACGCTCGCGGGTCTGGGACTGGGCTCGTGTCAGTCGGTCTCGCGGAGCCTGCTGGCGCTCTTCACTCCACGGGAGAATGCCGCCGAGTTCTTTGGTTTTCTGGGAATCGCCGGGAAGGCACTGGCCTTTCTTGGCCCACTCCTCTTCGGGCTGATTTCGCGCGAAACGGGCAGTCAGCGGCCAGCGATTCTGGCGATTGGGCTCTTCTTCGTCGTCGGCATGGTGCTCCTCTCCTTTGTCGACGAGGCCAAGGGCAAAGAGGCAGCACGCCACCCGGTCCAGAACCACGCCTAGTCTTCCCGTCCCTCCATCACCCCTCTTGACCTGCGTCCCCGCACCGCTCCTCCAACTGACGAAGGGCTTCAAAAAGAACGATCGCGACAGAATTGGCCAGATTGAGCGAGCGGATCGCTGAATTGGCCATGGGAATCCGGACCGTTCTTCCGGGGTTGGCGCGGATCAGCTCGGGCGGAAGCCCTTTGGTCTCCCGTCCGAAGACAAGGCAATCCCCCGGTTGCCAGGCAAAGTGGGTATAGCGCTCTTCACCAGTCGTCTCAACATAGACAAAACGGGACAAAGGGAGCGCCTCCCAGAGCGTGTCAAGGGTGCGGTGTTGGTGGAGATCGACCTCGCTCCAGTAATCGACACCAGCGCGACGCAGGGCCTTGTCATCGATCCGAAACCCGAGTCGCCCAACGAGATGCAACCGGCAACGGGTCGCGGCACAAAGGCGGGCGATGTTGCCCGTGTTCGGGGGAATTTCGGGCTCGAGGAGCGCAATGTGGAGGGGAGGCAGAGGGAGGTTCAAGAGACAATCACCAATCGATAAGGGCACCCCTCACCGGGATCCTGCGCGGACCATCCAGAGGATCACGCCCCCAATCGCCAGGAGAAAGATCGGCAGGAACGATCGCGATAGAGCAGCCGCCCGCCCCCCCGCAATCTCCACCATCTTCTGATTGAGGTAGGAGAAACCGGCCACCATGACCAGCAAGAGCAGGTGGAAGGGCTCCTTCTGCTGACGTTGGAGAGGCTGATGACCGGGTCGACCTCCCTTCGGTGAGACCACAGAGTCGACACCGATTCCAATCGCTGACCAGAGGAAGAGGAGGAAGAGGGCAAGCACCGGAAGGAGAAAGATCATCCAACGCGGCCCCCACCCATCCGGCCTTCCCCAAAAGTTGAAATGGATGGGAATGGTATCCGGGAGGTCTCTATAGGAGCGAAACGCGGCAACCCACATCCAGGCGACCACGACCGGCGATGCCAATTCGATCAATCGTTCCATACCGGCCTCTTCTCGACAATCCCCCCAGCCGTCAGCTCAGTTGGAGATCAGCTGGCGTAAGACATAGGGTAGGATTCCCCCGTGCTGGTAGTAATCGATCTCGATCGGAGTATCGATGCGGAGGATGACAGGAACTTGGTCGACCTCGCCAGTGGCACGACGCACCACGAGGGTCACCTCCATCCGGGGAGTAATCTCCCCATCCAATCCGAGCAGGTCGAAGGTCTCTGTCCCATCGAGTCGTAGGGTGGCCGCACTCACTCCTTCAGCGAACTGAAGAGGCAAGACGCCCATTCCGACGAGGTTACTCCGGTGGATCCGCTCAAAACTCTGCGCGATGACAGCTTTGACGCCGAGCAGCCGGGTTCCCTTCGCCGCCCAATCGCGCGAACTTCCGGTGCCATACTCCTGGCCAGCGATGACGATCAAGGGGGTCCCCTCCGCCTGATACTTCATCGACGCATCGTAGATGCTCAGCTCTTCGCCTCCCGGATAGTAGCGGGTGACGCCCCCCTCTGTGCCGGGCACCATCAGGTTCTTGATGCGGACATTGGCAAAGGTTCCACGGGTCATGACCCGATCATTCCCGCGCCTGGAGCCATAGCTGTTGAAGTCTGCCACCGCAACCCCCTTCTCCGTCAGGTACCGACCGGCCGGGGAGCTGGGCTTGATCGAGCCCGCGGGGCTGATGTGATCGGTCGTGACCGAGTCGCCGAGGATCGCGAGCGGGCGCATGCCTTGAACGCTGGCAATGGTCCCGGGCTCCATCCCAAACTGATCGAAGAAAGGAGGTGGCTGGATGTAGGTCGAGTCAGGATCCCAGGCGTAGACGTTCCCAGTGCTCGCGGGAATCTCGTTCCAGAGGGGATTTTCCGAAGTAAAGTCGGAATAGAGCCGCTGGTAGGTCTCCGGATCGGTCGCCGCGTGCAGCAACTGGCGGACCTCATCGAGGCTTGGCCAGATCTCCCGCAGATAGACGGGTTCTCCATCGCGGCCAATCCCTACCGGCTCCCTCGTCAGATCGATGTCGACCCTCCCTGCCAAGGCGAAAGCGACGACGAGGGGAGGACTCATCAGGAAGTTGGCCTTGATGTTCTGGTGGACGCGCGCTTCGAAGTTGCGATTGCCGGAGAGGACCGATGCCGCGATCAGATCGTGTCGGACGACCACCTCCTCGATCTTCGGATCGAGTGGTCCAGAGTTCCCAATGCAGGTCGTGCAACCATAGCCAACGACCT
>JBMUAP010000533.1:0-2705 GCA_049454155.1 Blastocatellia bacterium | reverse complement strand
CCGGCCTTGTCGAGTCGCACGTCGGTGGCAATCACCCCGATCGTCGTCGATTGGCCTCCGAGCAGGCGAGGCAGCGGCTCTCCCTCCGCGAGGGCCTGCTTGGCTCCGACGATCCGTCGGCCATCGCGGCTCCGCACTCCGGCAAGGATCTTTCCGGTGGAGGGATCGATGACATCTCCGACGGCGTTGACGGCAACCATCGCGCCAACGGTCCCCCCACCCGGAAGGCGACGTGACGCCGTCCCGAGCCCGCCCTTCATCGCCCGCACGCTCCCGAGCAGCTTCCCCACCGTGGCCCCAGCCCCGGCTCCGATATTTCCCATCGGAGCCCAAGCCGCTTGAGGGCGTTGGGCCGCCGCCAGACAGGCACGGTAGCCCGCCTCTGCCCCTGGCCGAATTCGTGGGTCTCCCAGCTCCAGGTCGAAGAGGACGGCCGCGGGCACAATCGGTATCCGCGCGACCCCCGTCTCGAATCCCAGTCCCCGCTCCTCCAGGTAACGGCTGACACCGTGGGCCACTTCGAGCCCAAAGGCGCTTCCCCCGGCGAGGACGACGGCTTGGACCTTGTCGACGAGGTGGAGTGGGTTGAGCAGGTCTGTCTCGCGTGTTCCCGGAGCCGCCCCCCGGACATCGACACCGGCAACGGCTCCCTCTCCGCAGAGGATGACCGTACACCCCGTCGGCCGACGACGATCCGTCTGGTGACCGACCTGAATTCCCCGGACATCGGTGATCGATCCGTCCTGCACAGTCGCCTCCCTCCCCCGTTTCTGGTCTGGCTCCGCTTGGGGAAGCCCCGCGCCGAGGAGCGGCCAGCCGAGGAGGGCAGCCCCGCGCCGCAAGATCTCCCGCCGGGCGATTGGCCCCCTCTCTTCTGCCGTCACGCTCCCTCCCTGCGAAAAAGGCGGGGATGCCTCCGCACTCTCCCCGCCTCGCCAATGCTGGACGGGAGGGAGATGGCTCCCCGCCCTCCGGCTCCATTCCCGATCTTTTCGTAGCCAGCTCCCGGCTGGCCTTAGTGGACCGTTCAGCCCCGTCCTTCCCAACCGATCTGCTTGAGCCGGCCCCCTTCGACGATCACCGGAACCGTCGGGTCATTGTTCGAGTAACCAAACATCTCCCGACGGTAATCGAGATTCCGCTGCGCGTTCCGCTCCTCGAAAGAGATCCCCTGCGATTGATACCAGCTCTTCGCCTTGGCGCAGTGCGGGCACCCATCCTTGGTGTAGATAATCACGTCGGCCATCCCGTGCTCCCCTTTCCTGCTCAGCGCTGCTCGGCTGGCACCCAGGTCTGATCGACCGGACCGATATACTCCGACCGTGGACGGATCAACTTGTTGTGCTCATATTGCTCGAGAATATGGGCGATCCAACCCGAGATTCGGCTGATCGCGAAGATGGGGGTGTAGAGGTCGATCGGGATCCCCATCATGTAATAAGTCGACGCCGAGTAGAAATCGACATTGGCGCGGATCGCCTTGTTGCGGCGGTTCATCTCAGCGATAACCCGCTCCTCGATGCGGTGGGAGAGATCGAACCAGCGGGTCGTTCCGAGCGCCTTCCCGACCTCCTCCGACATGCGCCGCAGGTGGGTGGCGCGTGGATCCTCTGTCCGATAAACGGCGTGCCCGATTCCCATGATCTTTTCACCGGCAGCCAGCTTGCTCTCGACGTAGGCCTCGGCCTTCTCGGGCGTCTCAACCTCGAGCAGCATCTTCATCACCTCTTCGTTCGCTCCGCCGTGGAGAGGACCGGAGAGGGCCGCGATCGCCGAGGTCACCGCGCCGTAGATGTCGGCGAGGGTTCCCGCGGTCACCCGCGCGGCAAAGGTCGAAGCGTTGTACTCGTGATCAGCGTGGAGGATGAGGGCGATGTCGAGCGCACGGGCAACGATCTCCTTCGGAACCTGCCCCGTCAAGAGATAGAGAAAGTTGGCGGCGTGGCCCAGTTCGGCCTTCGGCGTGAGGGGCTCCTGGCCATTGCGTACACGATCGATCGCCGCGACCAGCGTCGCACACTGCGCGGTCATCCGGATGGCCTTGCGTTGATTGGCCTCCTTCGATCGACTGTCACGGTCTGGATCGTAGGCGGCGAGGGCCGAGAAGGCGGTCCGCAGGGCATCCATTGGGACTACATCCCGTGGAAAGGTCTTGATCAGATCGACAACCCCTGAAGGCAGCTGCCGCGCCGCACGCAGTTGCGCGTCGAACGCTGCCAGCTCGTCCCGCTTCGGCAACCGCCCATTCCAGAGCAGATAGATCGTCTCTTCAAAGGTCGAATTGACGGCCAAGTCGTGAATGTTGTACCCGGCATAGACCAGAATCCCCTTCTCCCCATCAATGAAGCAGATTCGACTCGGGGAGGCTACCACATCGCGTAGCCCGGCTTGCGCCCCGCCCTGTGCTCCTGTCGTCTGTGTCGTCATCGTTGTCCCATCCTCATTTTGCTATTGCTGTTGCTCTACTGGCTCTGATTGTGCTCGCGTCTGGGATCCGATCGTCCAGCCACTGGGGCGACCCCACCTTTGTCCGAAGTTTGTGATCCCCCCAGGCGGTCAGATCCGCCAGTTTGTCACTCTACCGTATTTGTGCCGCAAATGAATCTTTTCGCCACGCCGATGGCGCGGGATCCTCTTCGTTGGTGCCTGCGACCCGCCCCTGACATCTGGGGGAGACACCGGGTGGGGCTTCTGCCCTTCTCGCC
>JBMUAP010000532.1:0-2714 GCA_049454155.1 Blastocatellia bacterium | reverse complement strand
CCTGCTCCTGCAGCTGGCTGATCACACTATTGCCCGCCATTTCCATTTTGGAGAAGAGACCCACCACGTGGAGATGCACAAGCAAGGAGTGGCCGGGCGAGCCCTGCTCGGCCTCTCGATCCACGCCTTCTTCGATGGAGTCGTCATGGCGGCGGGGCTGCTGCCGAGCTTTCGCCTGGGAATGGTCCTCTTTCTCGCTGTCTTTTTGCATAAGATTCCAGAAGGATTCACGATCGCGTCGATCATGCTCTCGGCTGGACGGGATCGGCGTGCAGCTTGGCGGGCGACCCTGCTGATCGCAGTCGCGACCCTGGCGGGGATCCTGACGGTCACGGTCACCCAACCGGCGATCCGCTATGCCCTGCCCTTCTCCGCCGGAGTCACTCTCTATGTAGCCGCTTCGGATCTGATCCCGGAAGTCAACCACGCCCATGCGCACGCCCACGAACACCCAACAGAGGAACGGGGGATCCCCGCATCGATCTATGTCTTTGGCGGGGTCGCCTTCTTTTACGGGACACACTGGCTGCTCTCGCTGGCACTTGGTGAGTAGACGTAGGGGGCGATCGACACCGCGGAGTTTGAGGAAGGAGGAGCCGTGACGGAGCGTTTGACGGAGAAGAATGAGCGAGGGATGGCCACCTCTGAGGCAGACCGGGAGGTCGAAGCCCGCCGCCAGTGGGAGACGGAGACGCTCGCTCCCGCGCTGGAACGAATGCCCGAGTCGAAGGGGCCCTTCACCACCGTCTCGTTGCGACCGATCGAGCGGATCTACACCGCTGCCGACCTGCGTCAACGCGAGGAGGGGGAGCCCGACCCGATCGGCTTTCCGGGCGTTCCTCCGTACACACGCGGGATCCACGCGACCGGCTACCGCGGGAAACTCTGGACCATGCGCCAGTTCGCGGGATTCGGATCGGCCTTTGACACGAATCGCCGCTTCCGCTACCTGCTCGCGCACGGTCAGACGGGGCTGTCGACCGCCTTCGACCTGCCGACGCTGATGGGGTACGATTCGGATCATCCGCTCTCCGAGGGGGAGGTCGGCAAATGCGGCGTGGCGATCGCCTCACGACAGGACATGGAGGCGCTCTTCGAGGCGATTCCGCTCGAGCAGGTCACGACCTCGATGACGATCAACGCCCCGGCTTCGATGGTGTTCGCCTTCTTCCTGGCGGCGGCGGAACGGCAAGGGGCAAGGCTCCGCAACATCGGCGGAACCCTGCAGAACGACATCCTCAAAGAGTATCTCGCCCAGAAGGAGTGGATCTATCCACCCCGGCCGTCGATGCGACTGATCACCGACACCTTTCGCTTCTGCACACGGGAGATGCCCAAGTGGAATCCGATTTCGATTTCGGGGTATCACATCCGGGAGGCGGGGGCGACCGCCGCGCAGGAGTTGGCCTTCACGATCCGGGATGGGATCGAGTACGTCGAGTACGGGAAGCGCGCCGGGTTGGAGGTCGACGCCTTCGCGCCGCGGCTCTCGTTTTTCTTCAACGCGCACAGTGACCTCTTCGAGGAGGTCGCCAAGTACAGGGCGGCGCGGCGGGTGTGGGAACGGGTGATGCGCGAGCGCTTCGGGGCTCGCGATCCACGATCGTGTCAGTTGCGCTTTCACGCGCAGACGGCCGGGGTGAGCCTGACGGTCCAGCAACCGATCAACAATATCGTGCGGGTGAGCCTGCAGGCGCTGGCAGCCGTCCTGGGAGGCGCGCAATCGCTCCATTGTGACGCCTATGATGAGGCCTTGGCGTTGCCAACGGAGCGGGCGGCGCTGATTGCCCTGCGCACCCAGCAGATCATCGCCGCCGAGACGGGAGTGACCAATACCGTCGATCCATTGGGAGGGTCTTACTTCGTTGAGGCGCTGACCGATCAGCTCGAAGAGGAGTGCTGGGACTATATTCGGCGGATCGATGAGCTGGGGGGGATGATCGAGGCGATCGAAGTCGGTTTTCCGCAACGGGAGATTCAGGAGTCCGCCTACCAGGCGCAGCGGGCGATCGAGCGGGGCGAGAAGACGATCGTCGGCGTCAACGCCTTCCAGATGGAGGACCAGACGCTTGGCGAACCGAACATCCTGACCATCGACGAATCGGTGGCGCGTTTGCAGGAAGAGCGGTTGGCGCGACTGCGTCAGGAGCGGGACTCGGTGAGGGCGCAGCGGGCACTTGACGCCTTGCGCTGGGGAGCCGAGGATCCAGAAGTCAATACGATGCCTCTGATGATCGACTGCGCGCAGGCGGACTGCACCCTCGGTGAGATGTGTGATGCCTTGCGACCGATCTTTGGGGAATATCAGGAGCCCAATCTCTGAGGCTCGTGGAAGGGAGACGGCATGAGCCAGTCGGAAACCAGAATCAGAGTCCTCCTGGCCAAGCCAGGGTTGGATGGGCACGACCGGGGGGTCAAAGTGATCGCCCGCGCCTTGCGCGACGCCGGGATGGAGGTCATCTACACGGGCCTTCGCCAAACCCCGGAGCAGATCGCCAATGCGGCCCTCCAGGAAGACGTACAGATCGTCGGACTGTCGATCCTCTCGGGAGCCCACCTGACGATCTTTCCGCGGGTGTTGACGCTCATGCGGGAACGAGGGCTGGAGGATGTGCTCCTCTTTGGCGGTGGGATCATCCCCGAGGAGGATATTCCGACCCTGAAAGAGATGGGAGTCAACGAGATCTTTCTTCCGGGAACCTCGACCGAGACGA